>DATMJK010000086.1:0-21570 GCA_035553915.1 Candidatus Limnocylindrales bacterium
GCCCGGAACCGTCGCCAAGCCCCATGACCACAGCCGCTCCGACGCCGGCGCCTCCGACCGCCAGCCCCACGACCACGGCCAGCCCCGTGCCACCCCCCCAGCCCTGGACGCTGAGCCAGGTGCGCGGCTTCTACTTCACCAACACCAAATCGGTTGCCAGCTACTTCACCGAGGTGTCGAACAACAAGCTGGTCGTCTCGGGCGACGTGTTCGGCTGGTACACGCTGACCGCGGACACCAGCACCTGCGACTACAACGGCTGGGCCACCCAGGCGCGCGCCGCCGCCACTGGTGCCGGCGTGAACCTCTCCAGCTTCACCAACGTCGCCTATGCCTTCCCCAAGGTCAGTGCCTGCAGCTGGGGCGGCTTGGGCACCCTGAACGGGCCGTACAGCTGGATCAACGGCAAGTCGGCCATGGGCGTTTACGTGCCGGCCCACGAGCTCGGCCACAACTTCGGCATGCACCATGCATCCAGCCTCAGGTGCACCAGCGGCGGCGTCGCCGTCCAGCTATCCGCCACCTGCACCTCGAGCGAGTACGGCGACCCCTTCGACATGATGGGCTCGAATGCCTCCAGTTCGGGCGGCATCCGACACCTCCACACCTGGGGCCGGCGGATGAGCGGCATGCTCACCACGGCAGACCAGCAGACGGTCACCGTGAACGGCGTCTACACGGTTGCCACCGCGCAGGTCGCAGGCGGGCAGCCGAGGATCCTGCGCGTCAGGCGCCCGGCAGGCAACTTCCTGTACCTGGAGTCGCGTCAGCCCTACGGGCTGTTCGATAATTGGGCCGTGGGCAGCCCGGCCGTCATGGGCGTGATGGTCCGCTTGGCACCCGACTCCAAGCGCGTGCAGTCCCAGCTGCTCGACGCCAACCCCCAGACGGCCACATTTGCCGACGCGCCGCTCGCCGCCGGCCAGACGTTTCACGATCCGCTTGCCGGCATCACCGTCACGACCCTCGCCGTCACCGCGACCGGTGCCACGGTTCGTGTTCAGGTAGGGCCGGACACGGTCGCGCCAACGGCACCGGGCAGCCTGGCCGCAACCATAGTGAAGCCAGCCTCGGTCCGGCTCACATGGTCTGCCGCGAACGACGACCTCGAGGTCGCTCGCTACTCGGTCACGCGCGACGGCGTCCCGCTCGCAGAGGTCGAGGCACTTGCCTACGAGGACATTGACCTCGCCCAGGCGCAGAGCTACTCGTACGCGGTCACGGCGATCGACTCGGCGGGCAATGCCGGACCTGCAGCCACGATGAGCGTCTACCTGCCTGACGGCACGCCGCCTTCGGCTGCCAGCGGCTTCAGTGCCGCCGAGGTGGGTTATCGGCTGGTCAGCCTCGCCTGGGAGGAGACGACGGACAACATCGGCGTGACGGGCTACGCGCTGTCGCGCAACGGCAGTGCGCTGGCGACCGTGCCGGGCCTGTCGTTCGACGACCCGACCGTAATCGACGGCTTCAGCTACACCTACGAGCTGCGCGCGCTTGACGCCGCCGGCAACGCAGGTCCGCCCACCGAGGCGACCGTCAGCCTGGCCGACGTCACGCCTCCCAGCGCACCAGGCGGCTCGACGCAATCAACCAGCACGACATCAGCCGCCCGCGTGGACTGGGCGGCCGCGACTGACAACGTCGCCGTGATCGGCTATACCGTTCAGCGCGGCGACACTGTCCTGGCCACGCTGCCGGGCGGCACGCGCACCTTCAGCGAGGCGGGCCTGCCGGACGGCACATACGTCTACGAGATCCGTGCCTTCGACGCGGCCGGCAATGTGGGCCCGGTGCTGACCGCCACGGCCAAGGTCCAGTCCCGCGACGTAACCGCCCCGAGCGTGCCCAACAACCTGGTCGCCCAGTCGATGTCGAAGCGCTACATCAGGCTCAGCTGGCAGCCCAGCACGGATGATCGCGCCGGCATCATTCGCTACGCCCTGTTCCGCGGTACGCGGCGGGTCGCGCTCACGACATCGACGACGTTCACCGATCGGCCAGCCACGACCGGCACGTTCAAGTACAAGGTTCGCGCGCTGGACGCGGCCGGCAATCGCAGCGCCTTCAGCGCGACGATCACCGCCAGGGCCGTGCGCCGGGCCTGAGCCAGGGCCCGCGCAACGCAGACCGCGCTTGACATACTGACGCGTCAAATGTGACATTCGCGCCATGACACAGGCGATCGGGCCGGGCGAGGCTGCCCGTCGCCTTGGCGTCAGCACTCGGACGGTCCAGCGCTGGCTGCGCGAAGGTCGGCTGCGCTCGGTGCGCGTCGGCGCGCGGCTGAAGGTCGATGTCAGCGACCTGCCGGCCCCGGCCGAAGCTGAACCGCCTCAGCGTCGCCCCATCAGGCGCTTGCTGGTGGCCAATCGCGGCGAGCTGGTCGTGCGCATCGCCCGAACGTGCCGGACGCTCGGCATCACGACCCTGGGGCTGGTGGCGCAAGACCAGGCGCGGGCCTGGTGGACGTCTGCGACTGACGAGCTCGTGCCACTGGCCGGCAGCTACCTCGACGGCAGGGCCGTGGTCGACGCTGCCCGCCGGGCCGGCGCGGACGCCATCCATCCGGGCTACGGCTTCCTGGCCGAAAACCCCGACTTCGCGGAGCAGGTGATCACCGCCGGCTTGGCCTGGGTCGGGCCACCGCCGTCCGCCATGCGTGCGCTCGGCGACAAGGCGGCCGCCCGCCGGCTGGCAGCAGCTGCCGGCGTGAGAGTGCTGCCGGGCTACGACGACGACGACCAGTCCGACGAGGCGCTCTCCGCCGCCGCAGCTCGGATCGGCTACCCGATCCTGGTCAAGCCAAGCGCGGGTGGTGGCGGCAAGGGAATGCACGTCGTCGGCGACCCGGCTCGGCTGGCGCGGACATTGGCCCAAGCGCGACGCGAGGCGCGGCAGGCCTTCGCTGACGACCGGCTGGTGCTCGAGCGGCACCTCACTCGGCCGCGGCACGTCGAGGTCCAGCTGCTGCTCGATGCCCACGGCGGCGCAGTCCACCTTGGCGAGCGTGAGTGCTCGCTCCAGCGACGCCACCAGAAGGTAATCGAGGAGGCGCCCTCACCGGCGGTCGATGAGCGGCTCCGGCGTGAGATGGGCGAGGCGGCAGTCAGGATCGCTCGCGCCGGCGGCTATCGCGGCGCAGGCACGGCCGAGTTCCTGCTGGATGCGGGCGGCAGCTTCTACTTCCTCGAGCTGAACGCGCGGCTGCAGGTCGAGCATCCGGTCACCGAGATGGTTACCGGCCGGGACCTCGTCGCCGACCAGCTGCGCATCGCCGCCGGCGGGCCGCTCGGTTTTGACCAGGCGGGCGTTTCGCTCGATGGACACGCCATCGAGGCCCGGCTCTACGCGGAGGACCCGTGGTCGGACTTCCTGCCCGCCACGGGCGAGCTGCTCGAGGTTCGTTGGCCAACCGGGTCGGGCGTGCGCGTCGACGCCGGCGTGGGCGTGGGTGACGTCGTCGGCTCGCGCTACGACCCGCTGCTGGCCAAGCTCATCGCGCACGCTCCGAATCGGCGCGCCGCGCTGGAGACGCTGCAGGCAGCGCTCGGTGACACCGTCGCGCTCGGCCTGACGACCAATCGCGGTTTCCTGGCCTGGCTGCTCGATCGTGACGACGTGGCCGCGGGCGAGATGGACACCGAGCTGATCGATCGCGCCTGGCAGCCGGCTGATGAGCTGCCGGCGGCGGCATGGACGGCGGCCGGCGAGCTGCTGGCCGGTGGGCACGCAAGAACCGGTTTCAGGCTCAACGGGCCGCCGCGGCTGCGCCTCGAGCTCGATGGCGAGGCCCGCGATGTCGCGCTGCAGCCGGCCGGCCCGGGCAGCGTCGCGACACATTCCCACCTGCCGGACGGTCGGCTGATGCTTGACCTTGACGGCCGCGCGATCGTCGCCCGGCTGGCGCCGCCCCCGACCATCGAGGCGGCCATTCGCCAGGCGACCCACGGCGCGGCCGGCCAGCAGACCGTCAGCGCGCCGATGCCCGGCCAGGTGATCGAGCTGCGCGTGTCGGAAGGCGATCAGGTCGAGGCCGGCCAGGTGCTCGTCGTGCTCGAGGCGATGAAGATGGAGAACGCCGTCGTTGCCCCCGCGCCGGCCCGCGTCGAGCGCGTGCTGGTTGGTGCCGGCGAGCAGGTCCAGCGCGGCCAGCCGCTGGTCGAGCTGGCCTAGACTCGGGCACGAGATGGCGTATCCCCGCTCAGTTCGGATCTACGAGGTTGGCCCGCGCGACGGGCTGCAGAACGAGGCGGCAGAGATCTCCACTGCGGCCAAGCTGGAGTACATCCGGCTGCTGCGTGCGGCCGGCCTGCGCGAGATCGAGGCGACGTCCTTCGTCTCGCCGCGGGCGATCCCGCAGCTGGCCGACGCGGATGAGCTCATACGCGCGCTGGCAGGCCATGCGGACGACGCTGTGCGCTACCCGGTGCTAGTGCCCAACGAGCGCGGCTTCGATCGGGCCCAGGCGGCCGGTGCCCGCGCACTGGCCGTCTTTACAGCCGCCAGTGACGCGTTCACGGAGCGCAACATCGGGATGAGCGTGGCCCAGTCTATCGACGCCTTCAGGCCCGTCCTCGCGCGAGCCCGTGAGGCCGGCTGGTGGACGCGCGCCTACGTGTCGACGGCCTTTGGCTGCCCATTCACCGGCCGTGTCGGGCCACGTCGCGTGGTCGAGGTCAGCCTCGAGCTGGCCGAGCTTGGCGCCCACGAGATCTGCATCGGCGACACGATCGGCGTCGGCGTGCCCGGCCAGGTGGACGAGCTGACCGGCGAGCTGATCGCCGCAGGCCTGCCGCGAGATCGGCTGGCGTACCACTTCCACGACACGCGCGGCACCGCGCTGGCGAACGTGCTCGCGGCGCTGCGCGAAGGAGTTGCCTGTTTCGACGCCTCGACCGGCGGCACGGGCGGCTGTCCCTATGCGCCGGGCGCGGCCGGCAACCTCGCGACGGAGGACCTGGTGTACATGCTCGACGGCATGGGCATTGAGCACGGTGCCCATCTGCCAGCCGTTCTCGAAGCGGCCCGCTTCATCGCCCGGACGCTCGGCCGCCCGCTCGCTTCCAAGGTGGGTCAGGCGGGTGGCTGGGACGCCGGGACCGGGCTCGCTGTGCGCTGAATCGCAGGCCAGCTCGGCGACCGGCGTTGAGCGTGGGTCCTGCTACCATTCCGGCGTCGTCCGGTCGAGTCCCGGCTGGCTTCAGGGAGCGATGGATAGCGTCGTACTGCTGCTCAACTCTGATTACGAGCCGCTCAATGTCTGCACCGTCAGGCGGGCGTTCCGACTCCTCTTCGTTGAGAAGGCGGAGGTGATCCAGTACGACCATCACGAGATCCGCACGGCGACCGAGATCTTCCGCGCGCCGAGCGTGATCCGGCTCCAGCACCGCATCCAGCGGCCCCGCCCGCGCGTGCGACTGTCGCGGCGAGAGGTGTTCGTGCGCGACAAGTACACCTGCCAGTACTGCGGCCGGCAGACCCACGACCTGACCCTCGACCACGTCGTGCCGCGCCATCGCGGCGGCGCCCATTCGTGGGACAACCTTGTGGCGGCCTGCAAGGCGTGCAACCACCGCAAGGGCGGCAAGCTCGCCGCGGAAGCTCGGATGCGGCTGCTGCGGCCGCCGTTCGAGCCGCGCTGCGACATCTACACGCTGTTCACGCCCTACCTGACCGATCCGCGCAACGACGCCTGGCGGGACTACCTGTTCGTCGGCACGGCCTGACCACAGCGACGTCGATGGAGCTGCCGGCGCCGCGCATGCCGGACGCCGTCGAGCGCCTGCTCGAGCGACTGTGGCACAGCGGCCATGCCGCCTACCTCGTGGGTGGCGGGCTGCGCGACTGGCTGCTCGGCCGCCCCGAGAGCGACTGGGACATCGCCACTGACGCGCTGCCTGAGCGGATCATGGCGCTCTTCCCGAGTGGCCGCTACGAGAACCGCTTCGGGACGGTCACGATCGACGATGTCGAGGTCACGACCTTCCGCCGCGACCATCAGTACGCTGACCGGCGCCGGCCGGATTCGGTCACCTTCACGACCGACCTGGCGAGTGACCTGGCGCGGCGCGACTTCACCGTCAACGCGATCTGCTGGGGACGCGCCGGCCACGAGACTGATGATTCGCTGGCACCCGGCTGGGTCGATCCGACGGGCGGCCTGGCCGATCTCGAGGCGCGCCGCCTGCGTGCCGTCGGCGATCCGACGCAGCGCTTCGACGAGGACGCTCTGCGGCTGCTGCGCGCCGCCCGCCTGGCCGCCCAACTGGACTTCGAGATCGAGCCGGCGACGCTGGACGCGATGCGCGCCACGGCCGGGCTGGTCGGCCACGTCTCGAACGAGCGCGTCGGGGCCGAGCTGCGCAAGATGCTGCGCGCCGATCCACCCTCGCGCGGCTTCGTGATCCTGGCCGAGACGGGGCTGCTCGCGCCGGTCCTGCCCGAGCTCGCCGCCCAGCAGGGCATCGCCCAGGCCAAGATCGCCGGCAACGACCTGTGGCAGCACAGCCTGCTGACGCTCGATGCCGCGGCCGGGCTCGAGCCGACGAACGATCGCCTGCGACTGGCGGCGCTGCTGCACGACATCGGCAAGCCCGCGACTGCCGCCGACGGGCGTTTCATCGGCCACGACGCGGTCGGCGCGCGAATGGCTGAAGCTCTGCTCTCGCGGCTGGCCTGGCCGCGGCGCGAGATCGAGCCGGTCGTCGCGCTGATCGCCGGTCACATGTTCAGCTACGAGCAGCGCTGGAGCGACGCGGCGGTGCGGCGGTTCGTGCGCCGCGTCGGGCGCGAGCTCGTCGCCGATCAGCTCCGGCTGCGTGAGGCGGACAACGTGGGCAGCGGCCTGCCCGCCGACGCGGGCAATGTCGAGCAGCTGCGCGGCCGCGTCCGGATGCTGCTCGAGGAAAGTCCCGCGCTGACGCTCGCCGAGCTCGCCATCGACGGCCACGACCTGATCGCCGAGCTCGGCCTTTCGCCGGGACCGCAGATCGGCGCGCTGCTCGAGCGGCTACTGGACGGCGTCATTGACCGGCCCGAGCGCAACGCGCGCGATCAGCTCCTCGCGACCGCGCGCCAGATGCTCGCCACAGCCGGTCGGCCGCCAGCCGGAGCCGAAGGATGATCGAGCCGCTGCTCCAGGCCGAGCGGCTGTTGCTCCACGGCATGGTCGATCAGGCCGAGGCGCTCTACCGCAGCACCGTCGAGGCGGACCCGCGCAATGCCATCGCGCACGTCGGCCTGGCCCGCGTGCAGCTCGAGCGCGGCCAAGAGGCAGTCGCCTACGGCCACGTCTGCCGGGCCCTCGAGATCGACTCGCAAAACGCGATCGCCCGCCGGCTGGAGGCGCGGCTGGCCGAGATCCTCGGCGCCCGTGGCGAGCCGGTCGAGCGCCCGCCAGCGATCGTGGCCAGTGATTCGCGGGATCTGCGCCCCGTCGTCGACCGGCCCGCTCCAAAGGTCACGCCGACCGTAGAACGTGCCGAGCCAACGGCTGAGGCGTCCGTCCTCGCGCGCAATCGCTCGATGGCTGATCATCAACGGATGCAGCAGCAGCGGGCCCAGGCGCCGCCCCTCGATCCTCCGTCCACCGCCCCGCGAGCCCGGCGCGGATTGCTGCGCCGGCTGCTCGGTCGCTGATGCGCATCCTGGTCACCGGCGGCGCAGGTTTCGTCGGCAGCGTCAGCGTCGAGCTGCTGCTGGAGGCGGGCCACAGCGTGACCGTGCTCGATTCACTGGCCACCGGCCACCGCGCGTCAGTTCCCGAAGGCGCCAACGTGGTCGAGGGCAGCGTCCTCGACGGCGCGCTGGTCGAGCGCGCGCTGCGCGAGGACGCGATCGAGGCGGTGCTGCACTGCGCCGCGCGGGCGCTGGTCGGCGAATCGGTGGCCGATCCCGCGCTCTACTACAGCGAGAATGTCGTCGGCGGCGTGGCCCTGCTGGACGCGATGCGTCGCGCCGGCGTGTCGCGTATCGTCTTCAGCTCGACGGCCGCCACCTATGGCGAGCCGGAATCGATCCCGATCGTCGAGAGCCAGCCGCAACGGCCGATCAACCCGTATGGCGAGACCAAGCTGGCCTTCGAGCGGGCGCTGCACTGGTACGGCCAAGCCTACGGCATGCGCGCAGTCGCGCTGCGCTACTTCAACGTTGCCGGCGCGACCGAGCGGCGTGGCGAGGATCATGACCCGGAGACGCACCTCATCCCCAATGTCCTGCGCGCCATCGAGACGGGCGCGCCGGTCACGCTGTTCGGTGACGACTATCCGACGCCCGACGGGACGTGCGTGCGCGACTACATCCACGTTGCCGACCTGGCCGAGGCGCACGCTGCCGCGCTCGAGCTCACCGCTTCCATGGCACCCGGCCTGGAGGCGGCCAACTTGGGATCAGGCAGCGGCTTCAGCGTCGCCGAGGTGGTCGCCGCCGCCGAGCGCGTGACCGGCCGCGCGGTGCCGCGCCAGGTCGGGCCACGGCGGCCGGGTGACCCGCCGGTGCTGGTCGCGTCCAACGACCGGGCACGCGAGCTGCTCGGCTGGACGCCACGCCGCGGCAGCCTGGAGGAGATGATCGGGTCGGCATGGGAGTGGCGGCAGGCACATGCCGATGGCTACAGCGACTGAGACGCGACGCCGCGACTGGCGGCCGCAGAAGCCGCGGCCCACGCGCCGGCCGCCGCCGATCACCGATCCCCTGCTCGAGCCGCTGTGGAGCGGGACACGCGTGCTCGCCCACTTCACCGCGCAGCCAGAATCGGACGCCCCGCCGCGGCTTGAGCTGGTCGACGAGTGGGGCGACGAGGTCGGCCGCATCGCGCCGGCGGCGGTCGAGGCCTTGGGCCGGGCGGTGATGGCGCTCGAGGCGGTCATCGACGGCGTGCTGACCGTCCAGCCCGCGCTCGGCGGTGACGGCACCGCGCTGATCGCGGAGGCCCATGTGCCCGGCATGGGCATGTTCGTGCCACGGGCGCCGCAGATCGTCTATCAGCGCCGCATCGCCCGGCCCGACGAGGATCCGGAGATCTGCTTCGTCGCCGTCGACCTGCTCAGCGTCGATGGCCAGCCGCTGCTCGACCTGCCGCTGCTCGAACGCAGGCGCCAGCTCGAGAGCCTGTTCGTCGAGAGCGACCTTGTCAGGGTCTCGCCGGTCGTCCGGCCGCCCATCGGGCCGTGGCTCAACTCGTGGCGCGCCGCGGGCTTCGCCGGGCTGATGATGAAGGCCGCCAACAGCCGCTACCGGCCGGGCGAGCTGACGGTCGAGTGGTCGGTCGTGCGCCAGCAGGGCCAGCGCAGCTGAGCGAGCCCGACACGCCGACCAGGCCGGCGAGCCGCGACTGGCCGCTGATCGTGCGCCGCGCGCGCGAGGACGACCGCGCCGCGGTGATGGAGTTCGCCAGTCGGACCTGGGACGGCTGGGACTACATCCCGCGCGCTTGGCCGCACTGGCTGGCCGCGACGGACGGCGTGCTGCTGGCGGCCACGGCCGGCCGCGCCGAGGATGGCGCGTCACCGCGCGACGCGGACGGCCGCGACATCCCGGACGACCAGCCGATCGCGGTGGCGCGGGTCGCGCTGCTCTCGCCCGCCGAAGCGTGGCTGGAGGGGATCCGCGTCGATCCGCGCGTCCGCGGCCTGGGCGTGGCTACGGACCTGCAGGTGGCCGAGCTGCGGTGGGCGGCGGCGAGCAGCGCGTCGATCGTCCGTTATGCCACGGGCGAGCGCAACGAGGCGTCGCATCGGCTGGGCGCGCGGCACGGCTTCGAGCTGCTGGCCCGCTTCCGGCTGTGGCAGTGGCACGAGCGCCCGCCGACCGAGGACGACGCTGATGACGATGAGGCGTCCGGCTTCGACGATGCCGCGCGCACTCGCTCCAACGCGGTGCGGCGGGTGGTGCTGGAGGCGCTGGGTGCCGCCGGTCGCTTGGCCCGGTCGGAGGAGGCCGACGCGTGGTGGGCGAGGCTGCAGGCAGACGCGGTCTTCCGCGCCGGCGCCGGCCTGTGCGAGCACCGCGGCTGGACCGTCCAGCAGCTGGACCGAGCACTGTTCGATCGATACGTCGCCACAGGGCAGCTGATCACCGCCGGTGATCCAGGCAGCCAGCGGTCGTGGGCATTGGCGACGCTGATGGCCGACGCGCCACCGGCCGAGGACGCTAACGTCAAGCTCGGCATGCTGGCCGGGGCAGGCACGGCCATCGCCGGGCTGGCCACCCAAGTGCGCCGCCTCGCCGGCCAGCAGATCGGTTTCTGGCTGCCGGACGCTGAGCCGCCGTCGCTCGCCGCAGCACGGCCGGCGCTGCTCCAGGCCGGCTTCCATCCACGGCCGTGGGCGCTGGACATCCTCGCCAGGCCGCTCGAGACCGAGCAGCCCCTGCCAGAGCCGGATGAGCCGGCCGGCCTGGTGATGGGCGACCAGCCAACCCGCTCACGCCACCGCTGTCCTGAGCCGGACCCGCTGCTGACACTGCCGGGAGCATCGGGTAAGGTGGCCGTGATGCCCACCAGCACCCTGCCCAGCGCGCTTCGTGACGAAGTCGCCAAGCTCGGCAGCGCCGACATCATGGTCGGCATCCCGTCCTTCAAGAACGCGGCCACGATCGGCTATGTGGCACGTGCCGCGCAGGCCGGGCTGGTCCAGTACTTCGCCGACCTGCGCCCGGTGCTGGTCAACGCCGACGCCGGCTCACCCGACGGCACGCAGCGCGTGGTCGTAGAGACGGAGCCACCGGACTACATCGAGAAGATCCTGCTCGTCCGCCCGCGCAACCGGCTGCGCCGGATCAGCCTGACCTACCCCGAGGTCGACGGCGTCGGCGGCAAGGGCGCAGCGCTGCGCACGATCTTCCAGATGGCCGACGCGCTTGGCGTGGAGGCGCTGGTCGTGGTCGACTCCGACCTGCGCTCGATCATCCCCGAGTGGATCGAGCTGCTTGCCGGACCGGTGCTCAAAGGCGGCTTCGACTTCGTCGCGCCGCTCTACAGCCGCTACAAGTACGACGGCACGATCACCAACACCGTCACCTACCCACTCACGCGCTGCCTCTACGGACTGCGCATCCGCCAGCCAATCGGTGGCGACTTCGGCGTCAGCGGCGACCTGGTCAAGCACTACCTGGCGCAGGACGACTGGGACGCCGACACGTCGAAGTTCGGCGTCGACATCTGGATGACGACCAAGGCCATCAGCGGCGGCTTCGCCGTCTGCCAGACGCGCCTCGGCGCAAAGGTCCATGACCCCAAGGATCCGGGCGCCGACCTCGGCCCCATGTTCAGCCAGGTCGTCAGCACGATCCTGCGCCTGACCGAGATGCACGCCGAGCGCTGGCTCGACGTGGTCACGTCGCACGACGTGCCGATCTACGGCTTCGAGCGCATCCTCGAGCCGCCTCCGCTCAACGTCGACGCTGGGCGGCTGCTCGAGGAGTTCGCCAAGGGCCGGCTGACGGTCGGCGACGAGTGGGCGGTCGCGCTCGCGCCGGAGAACGCGGCCGTCATCAACCGCCTCTCGGCGGAGGCCGGCGAGGTGGTCGACGCCACGACCCGCGCCGATGCGCCGAGCGAGGTCATGGAAAGCGGCTTCAACATGCCCGACGAGACGTGGGCACGGGTGATCTACGACATGTGCCTGGCTTATCGGAGCCGGCTGGTCGAGAAGGACCGGCTGATCGCCTCGCTCATCCCGATCTACTTCGGCCGCGTGGCCAGCCTGATCATCGAGACTCACTCCTTGACCACCGACCAGGCGGAGGCGTTCGTCGAGCGGCAGGCACATGCCTTCGAGCTCGCCAAGCCATACCTGGTTGACAGGTGGCGGAAGGTCGAGACGACGAGCAGCCCGAAGGGCGCAAAGCCACGGGCGCCAGCATCCGCGCGCAAAATAAGAGTCGGCTCATGACCAGCGCCCGAGCACCTGAGCGCATCGTCCTGCCGCTGGCCAACCCGCGGACCGCCGCGGACCTCGTCAGGATTGGCGCTGCGCTGATGAAGCACGGCGGGACGCTGACCGCGTTGGGCATCGTCGAGGTGCCAGAGGGCATGCCCCTCTCCGAGGGCGCGACACGTGCTCGCCAGGCGCGCCGGCTGCTTCAGCGCGTGCTCGAGTTTGCGCCTGCTGGTGTCGAGCTGCGGACCGTGGTGCGGATCGGCCGGCGCGCGGCGGAAGGCATCGTCGAGCTGGCGACAGAGGACGAGGCTGACCTGATCATCTTTGGCTGGGCCGGCCGCCCCGGCGGCAAGAAGTCGAGCGAGGCCGTCTTCTCGCCGACGATCGACGAGGTCGTGCGCGATTCGCCATGCGACATCTGCGTCGTCAAGCAGCGCGGCGTGAAGGGTGTGCAGCGGATCCTGACGCCTGTCCGCGGCGGCCCGCACGCGGAGCTGGCGCTGAACTACGCCGCCGCGCTCGGGCGCTACTTCGAGGCGGCCGTCGACGTGATGCACGTCGTGCCGCCGGACATCACGCCCGTCGTCCGAGCGCAGGCCGAGCGTGCGTTGGAGATCTTCGTCCGCCAGCACGGCGGCGACCCCGCACGGCCGCTGCTCGTCGACGGCAACAACGTCGCCGCGGCGATCATCAAGCAGGCTGAGGATGCCCAGCTGGTGGTCATGGGCGCGGCCGCGGTCGAGCCGGCGGCCGGACCGGCCGGCGAAGGGGCGCTGTTCGGTGTCCTGCCAGAGACCGTCGCCCAGCACGCCCGGCCGACGGTCATCGTCGTCAAGACCAAGGAGCCGCTCAGCCGCTCGACCTTCGAGCGCCGGGCCGAGCAGGCCGAGACGCTGGAGGCCGCCGATCGGGCCGCCGAGTCGGGGCGCAGCATCCCGGCCCGCGTCGAACGCTGGTTCGCCGAATCGAACTTCCACCACGCCGAGTTCGCCGACCTGGAGCGGATGCTTGCGCTGAAGGAGAAGCAGGGCCTGACGATCAGCGCCGTCCTGCCCACGCTCAACGAGTCGGCGACGATCGGGCCCATCGTCCGCGCCGCCCGGCGCGAGCTGATCGAGAAGGTGCCGCTGCTCGACGAGCTGCTGGTCATCGACTCCGAATCGGACGATGACACGCGCGAGATCGCCACCGACGAAGGCGCCCGAGTCGTCATCCACGGCGACGTGCTGTCGCGCTACGGCTCCTACCGCGGCAAGGGCGAGGCGCTGTGGAAGAGCCTGTATGAGACCAGCGGCGACCTGGTCGTGTGGTCGGACACGGACATCACCGACTGGCACCCGCGCTTCATCTACGGCACCCTCGGGCCGATGCTCAGCGAGCCCCGGATCGGCTACGTCAAGGGCTACTACCAGCGCCCGATCGTCGAGGGCGGCCAGCTCAAGGAAGGTGGCGGCGGCCGGGTGACCGAGCTCGTGGCGCGGCCGCTGATCAACCTCTTCTTCCCAGAGCTCTCGGGCTACATCCAGCCGCTCGCCGGCGAGTACGCCGGCCGGCGCGAGCACCTGGAGCAGATCCCGTTCTTCACCGGCTACGCGGTCGAGATCGGCCACCTGATCGACCTCTTGGAGCGGCTCGGGCTGAACGGCTTCGGGCAGGTCGACCTGGAGCTGCGCATCCATCGCAACCAGGAGCTCGAGGGGCTATCGAAGATGAGCTTCGTCATCCTGCAGGCGGTCATGAAGCGTCTCGAGGAGCGACATCGCGCGCGGCTCTTCCCGGAGATCGGCTCGACCATGAAGCTGCCCCGCTCCGGCGCCAACCAGCTGGCGCTCGAGGTCATCGACCTGGCAGACCAGGAGCGTCCGCCGATGATCCGCATCCCCGAGTACGCCGAGCGGCGGGCGGCCGTCGTCGCCGGCCGCTGAGCCAAGCCTTGTCCGGCGCCGGCCCTGCCCAGACGGCGATCGTCGTCGCGCTCGATCCGGCCGAGTACGAGCGATTGATCCCGGCGCTGGCCGAGCTGCTGCTCGACGCCGTCGACGACGGCGCCTCGGTCAACTTCCTGGCCGGGGCAACGCTCGAGCAGGCTGCCGGGTGGTGGCACCGCCGGCGTGGTGACGTGCTCGACGGCACGACCACGGTCTTGGTCGCCCGCGAAGGGGATCGGCTGGTCGGCTCGACGGTCCTCGAGCGCTCGCGCAACCAGAACTCGCAGCACCGGGCGGAGATCGGCAAGGTCATCGTCCATCGCTCGATGCGCCGCCGCGGCCTCGGCCGGGCGCTGATGCTCGCCGCCGAGGATCTCGCCCGGCGGGAAGGCCGCTGGATGCTCCTGCTCGACGCCGAGGCGACGGCGCCGGCGGCCGACTTCTACCGGGCGCTCGGCTGGCAGGAGCTGGGCGTCATCCCTGACCACTCTCGCCGGCCTGACGGCTCGCTGGCCGACACCGTCTTCTTCTGGCTGGACCTGCGGTGAGGATTCTCGTCGCCCCCGATTCGTTCAAGGGCTCGCTGGACCCGCTGGCGGTGGCGCGGGCGCTGGCAGCGGGCTGGCAGCGCGCCCGGCCGCTCGACGAGGTGCGGCTCATCCCGCTGGCGGACGGCGGCGAGGGCACGCTCGAGGCGGTCAAGGCGGCTGGCGGCGAGTGGCTGGAGCTGCCCGTCCACGCCCGTGACCCGCTCGGTCGGCCGTTGCGCGCGACCTTCCTGCGCCGTGGCGAGCAGGGCATCGTCGAGATGGCCAGCGCATCCGGGCTGTCGCGGCTGTCACCGGCGGAGCGCGACGCGCTCGCCGCCTCCACGCTGGGCACCGGCCAGGTGCTGGCGGCGGCGATCGGGCTGGGCGTGCGCGACGTGGTCCTCGGCCTGGGCGGCAGCGCCACGACCGATGGCGGCACCGGCCTGCTGAGCGCGCTCGGTGCGCGCTTGTTCGATAGTGACGGGGGCGATCTTCCGCCGGGCGGCGGGGCTCTCAACCGCTTGATGACGGTCGACCTGGACGAGGTCAACCCCGTGCTCGCGGAGGTGCGCCTGACCGTCGCCTCGGACGTCACCAACCCGCTGCTCGGCGAGCGCGGCGCCGCCGCCACGTACGGCCCGCAGAAGGGCGCCGACGAGGCGCAGGTTCAGCAGCTCGATGCCAACCTGGCCCACTACGCCAGCATCATGGAGGCCGCCGTGGGCAGATCGCTGCGCGACGCCGCCGGTGCCGGCGCCGCCGGCGGCACGACCTTTGGCCTGCTCGCCATCGCCGACCGCTTCGCCTCGTTCGAGGTTCGGCCCGGAGTCGAGGTGGTAATGGACCTGACCGGCTTCGACGCCGCGCTGGCGGAGAGCGATGTCGTCCTGACCGGCGAGGGCCGGATCGACGCCCAGACCGCCTACGGCAAGACGGCGATGGGCGTCGCCGTTCGCGCCCGCCGGGCAGGCGTGCCCTGCATCTGCTTTGGTGGAGGAGTGCTGCCTGAGGGCATCGCCGCCCTCGCCGGCGAGGGTGCGCTGGTCATGCCCGTCGTCGAGCGGCCGATGCCGCTCGAGGAGGCGATGGCTGCCGGCACGGCACCCCTCGAGCGGGCGGCGGAGCGGGCGGCGCGGCTGGTCGGCCTGGTCGCCGGCCCGTAGGTCGATGGCACGAGCCACGGCCGCGGCGCCGCGCAAACGCCGGCGCAGCGCCCCAGATCCCGTCAAGGCGTGGCACCGCCGGCTCGAGCGCTACCGGCCCGGCCTCGTGGACTTCACCCTGGGCGGCTTGCGCGAGATGTACGGCAGGCCCATCTGGGAGCGCGTCCACGACCCGACCAGCGAGCTGGTGCTGACCATCCTTTCGCAGAACAGCGCCGACATCAACGCCGAGCGGGCCTTCGACGCGCTGCGCTCGCACTGGCCGTCGCAGGCGGCGCCTGAGCAGCCGCCGTCCAAGGTCAACCGGCCCGGCTGGGGCGGCCTGGGCATCGGCCAGGCCCCGCCGCCTGACTGGGGCGCCGTGGCCAGCGCCAGCCCAGATGAGCTGATCTCGGTCATTCGCCCGGGCGGCCTCGCGCCCCAGAAAGCGCCGACCATCCAAGCGGCGCTGAACCGGATCCACGCGGAGCGCGGTGACTTCGATCTCGAGTTCCTGGCCGCCTTCGAGCCGCTCGATGCGCTCGGCTGGCTGACGAGCATTCCGGGCATCGGTCGCAAGACGGCGTCGGTCGTGCTGCTGTTCAGCTTTGGCATGCCGCTGATGCCGGTCGACCGCCACGTCGAGCGGGTGTCCAAGCGCATCGGCCTCCTGCCGGCGAATGCGACCGCGCTCCAGGCCCACGATCATTACCTTGCGCTGCTCGAGCCGAGCACGGTTCACGAGGCACACGTCAACCTGATCACCCACGGTCGCCAGACATGCCACGCGCTCCGGCCGGCATGCGCACGCTGCGCCCTTGCCCCGCGCTGTCGCTACGTTGACCCAAAGGCGCCGTGAGCCGCTGGCGCAGGGGATAATCAAGCGCGACGAGATGTCAAGGGAGGAGTGATGACAGAGCAAGCGGGGCTAGATCGGCTGATCGACGACTTCCTGGCCAATGAGTGGCAGCTCTCGCCCATCAAGGCCAGCAGCTACGGCCTGACGGCGTATGACGAGCGGCTCGACGACATGTCGCGCGCTGCCTTCGAGCGCCGCGACACCGACGCCGCCAAGTGGCTGCGCCGCTTCGAGAGCGTGACTGACGAGGGGCTGGACGAGGACCGGCAAATAGACCGCGACCTGGTGATTGCCATGCTCCACGGGCGGCTCATCCTCGCCGATTGGCAGAGCTGGCGGCGCGACCCGCTGGTCTATACCAGCCCGATCATGGACAGCCTCTTCACGCTCTTCCTGCACCGGCTGCGGCCGAACTCGGACCTGGTTGATGCCGCTGTCTCGCGGCTCGAGCAGGTCCCGGCGGCGCTGGCTGAGGGCAGGCGCAACCTCGATCCCCAGCTCGCGCCGCGGCTGTTCATCGAGCGCGGCCTGGCGTCGGCGCGGGGCGGCACGCGCTACCTGCGCGAGCTGCTGCCGGCAGAGGCGGACAACGACACGGGCCGCGGTCGGCTGCTCGCCGCTGGCGTCGCTGCCGCCGACGCGTTCGATGCCTGGGCCGGCCACCTCGAATCAATGCTCGATCAGGCCCAGGGCGACTGGGTCTTCGGCGAGGAGCGCTACAGCCGGCTGCTGCGCGAGCGCGAGAGCCTCGCTCACGACACGCGCTCGCTGCGCGACCTGGGTCGCGCCGAGTTCGAGCGGCTGGATCGCGAGATGCGCGAAGTGTCGCGCGAGGCGACCGGCAGCGACGACTGGCGAGCGGCGCTCGAGCAGGGCAACGCCGACCATCCCCCGACCGAGGAGGAGATGCGCCGGACCTACGCCGACTGGACCGAGCGCGCGCGAGCCTTCCTCGCCGAGCGTGGCCTGGTCACCCTGCCGGCCGGCGAATCGTGTGATGTCTCGCCGTCACCGGTCTTCATGCGGCCGGTCCTGGGCGTAGCCTTCTACATCGCCCCACCCGCCTTCTCTGAGTCAATGGCCGGCCATTACTTCGTGCCCTACGCGCCTGACGGCGCACCGCCCGACGAGATCCAGAAGCGGCTCGCATCAAACTCGTACGGCAGCATCCCGAGCACCTCGGTGCACGAGGCGTACCCGGGGCACCACTGGCAGCTGGCCTGGTCCAAGACCCAGGCGTCGCCCATCCGGAACGTGCTCGGCACCCCGTACTTCGTCGAGGGCTGGGCGCTCTACGCCGAGCGCGTGATGCGCGAGCAGGGCTTCTTCACCGAGCCGATGCAGGTGCTCTACCACCTCGAGGCGACGATCTTCCGCGCGGCGCGGATCATCGTCGACACCAGCCTGCACATAGGCGAGATGAGCTTCGACGATGCGGTGGCCTTCATGACAGACAAGATCGCCATGCCCGAGCCGACTGCCCGGGCTGAGGTCGGGCGCTACTGCTGGTGGCCCACCCAGGCTTCCTCATACCTGACCGGCTGCCTCGAGATCCTGGAGATGCGCAAGCGCTTCCTGGCCCGGCACGGCCAGGCTGACCGTGCGCCGGCGGACGTTGACGTGGCCGTCCTGCGCGCTTTCCACGACCGCCTGGCGGGCTCGGGGCGGCTGCCGCTGGGCTTGGCCGAGCGCGCGCTCAGCGTCGCGCGCTAGCTATATGTAGCTGCAACGTCCGGCGGCAGCCGGATTATGGGTCGCCGAGCGCCTGCGCCGATACAGTCTGCGTACCAAATCGAACATCCCGTTGCGAAGCGTCTGGTGACGGGGCGCTACCGCATCACTGGCACGGCCCGAGCCCCCTCCTCGGGCCGTGCTTGCTTGTCCGGGCGGTTCTCGCATTTGGGCCTACCTGCGAACGGGCAGCTCTGCCTTTCCTCTTGTCGGCGCGCATGGGGCCGCCTTCGAACCCCCGGGCCACAGCCCGTCTTGCGCGCAGGGTCTGCACGGCGTAGGCGGGTAACTTTATACAAGCACTTGACAGACCCAACCTGCTGGTCTAACCTTCGCACATCAACACTGTACAAACAGTGCACACCAGCGAAGGAGCCCCAGATGACGCGACTTGCACGGTCGGCGCTCGCCGGCCTGACGATCTTCACCCTCCTGCTGCTCAGCGCCATGCCGGCGCTGGCCAACGACGATGCCCGGATCCGGGTGCTGCATACCTCGCCCGATGCGCCGGCAGTGGACATCTGGATCGACGGCCAGGTGGTGGATGGCCTGACCGACGTGCCCTTCGGCACGATCTCCGACTACATGGCCGTTCCAGCCGGCAGCTACAACGTCAAGGTCTTCGCCACCGGCACGGACACGTCGCCGGTCATTGATGCCAACGTCGCCGTCGAGGCGAATATGGCCTACACGATTGCCGCTACCGGTGCGCTGGCTGACATCACGCCGACCATCCTGGTCGACGATCCGACGCTCGACTACGACAGCGCCCAGGTGCGCGTCGTCCACTTCAGCCCTGACGCACCTGCCGTAGATGTCGCGCCTGATGGCGCGGAGCCGGTCTTCTCCAACCTGGCGTTCCCGAATGACACCGGCTATGCCGCGCTCCCGGCCGGGACGTACGACCTGGAGGTTCGCGTCGCCGGCACGATGGACGTGGCCCTGCAGCTCGATCCGCTGATGCTCGCCGGCGGCAACGCCTACAGCGTCTTTGCCATCGGGTCCGCGGCAGCGGAGCCGCTGGGCGGCAACGAGCTGAGCGTGCTGATCGCCAGCGACGGCATTCTGCTCCCTGACTCGAGCACAGCCATCGGGCAGGTGCCCCAGCCGGATCCGCTGCCGCTCATCGCGGCCGTGCTGCTCGGCATCGCTACCTTCAGCCTGATCATCGGTCGCAGCCGCTTCGCTGCCCCGACGCGCTAGCTCCCTCCCCCTCTCCAGGACAGGCCGCGGCGTGAGCCGCGGCCTGTCCGCATCCCCCTAGTGCAGCGCGATCGCCACCGCCAGCCCGAGCACGGCGAGCACCGCCAAGGCCAGCCACGCCACGCGGCCTTCGTCTCGCCGCAGCTCGAGCGCGGTCGCCACCAGTCCAGCCGCGGGCGTGGCCAACAGCAGCAGCACGCCCAGCATCGACCAGCCCCACGGCCGGGTGGCGGCAGCCGAGGCCACGATCTCGTCCAGGCTCAGGGGATCGCCTACGTCAGCCGGACCACCGCCAGCGCGCAGGAGCAGCCCGATCAGCAGGCATGCCGCCGCTGACAGCGTGCCGGCCGCAAAGACGAGGCTCGTCCAGCGGGCGCGCCGGAACGGGCTGCGCTGATCCATCAGCCGCTCCACGCCCGCAGCAGCATCTGGGCCGCGAACACGAGCGCCACCAACCCGAAGATCAGCTGCAGCGCCCTGACCGGGACGCGCGGCGCCAGCAATGCCCCGGCCCGCGCGCCGAGGAGCATGCCGACCACGACGGGTGCCGCCAACAGCCCGTCGATCTCGCCGCGGCTGTAGTACAGCAGCGCGCTGGCCACCGCGGTCGCCCCGAGCATGTACGTGCTCGTGCTCGTCGCCACTCGGATCGGGATGCCCATCAGCACGTTCATCGTGGGCACATTGATGACCCCGCCGCCGATGCCCAGCAGGCCAGACAGCGCACCCGCGCCGATCGAGATCAGCCCGCCCAGGCCGGCGCGCCGCGCGCGATAGCGCACCTCCTGGCCGCTCGTGGGCTCGACGTAGCTCGAGTCGAACTCGAAACGCCCCGGCACGACATCAGCCTCTGGCGGCACGTGCACCCGCCGGCGGGCCATCTGGATCGCCACTGCCAAAAGGACCAGGCCGAAGATGGCGGCCAGCACACGGCCGTCGAGCAGG
This sequence comes from Candidatus Limnocylindrales bacterium, assembly GCA_035553915.1. Lineage (GTDB taxonomy): Bacteria > Chloroflexota > Limnocylindria > Limnocylindrales > CSP1-4 > JALYGJ01. Next base: position 20,218 of record DATMJK010000086.1, read on the forward strand.
CCGGCGGTATAGCCGCCGAGGATGCCGCCGAGCGAGGTCGCCACGAGCAGCAGCAAGCCAAGCCGCCGATCGGCCCAGCCGCGGCCGAGGTAGGTCGACGAGGCTGTCGTCGAGACCGCGATCACGCCCAACAGGCTGGCCGCGATGGCCAGCTTGATCTCGACACCAAAGGCGATCGTCAGCAGTGGCACCAGCACCAGGCCGCCGCCGACCCCGACCAGCGCACCGAAGGCGCCAGCGGCAACTGAGCCCGCAAGCACCAGCAGCTCCTGCTCGATCACCGGCACGTCCACGCCATGGCCCGATTATCGGTGCCGGCTGACGGCTTACGATCCGCTGGTGACAAACGAAACGAGCGCCGGCCGGCCACCCGCGACCGTCAGCGGGCCGCTGGCCGGCCTGCGCGTTCTCGACCTGTCGACCGTGCTGGCCGGGCCTTACTGCACGATGGTCCTCGGCGACCTCGGCGCGGATGTGGTCAAGGTCGAGCCGCCCACCGGCGACGCGACGCGCGGCTATGGACCGCCATGGGTGGGCGAGGGTGAGCAGCGCGTGGCGGCCTATTTCCTATCGGTCAATCGCAACAAGCGCAGCCTGCGCCTGGGCCTGCGCTCGGAACGCAGCCGCGAGGTGCTGCGAAGGCTCGTCGCGCGATCGGACGTGCTGGTCGAGAACTTCCGGCCGGGGGGCATGGCGCGGCTCGGTCTCGACGATGAAACGCTCGAGGCGCTCCATCCCGGCCTGATCCATCTCTCGATCACCGGCTTCGGCCCGGATGGGCCGGACGCGGCCAAGCCGGGCTACGACTTCATCGCGCAGGCCGTCGGCGGGCTGATGTCGATCACCGGCTTCCCCGACTCGGACGGCGGCGGGCCGACCAAGGTGGGAGTGGCGATCAGCGACGTGGTGACGGGCCTGCTCGGCTGCATCGCGGTCCTCGCCGCGCTGCGCGACGGCCGCGGTCAGAGGATCGACGTCTCGCTGCTCGAAAGCACGCTGGCGGTGCTGATCAACCAGGCCCAGAACGCGTTCACCGGCGGCGTGTCACCGGAGCGGCGCGGCAATGCTCACCCGAACATCGTTCCTTACGAGACCTTTGCCACGGCAATGGCCGCGCCTGTGCCGCGCGCTGGACCTGGACTCCCTGACGAGCGATCCGCGCTTCGCCGACAACGACGCCCGGGTGCGCAATCGCGAAGAGCTCCGGCCCATCCTGGCCGAGCGACTGCACGGCGCAACGTCCGTCGAGTGGCTGGCCCGGCTTGACTCGGCCGGCACCTCGGCCGAGTCAAGCCGGGCCAGCCACTCGACGGACGTTGCGCCGTGCAGTCGCTCGGCCAGGATGGGCCGGAG
>DATMJK010000087.1:0-3809 GCA_035553915.1 Candidatus Limnocylindrales bacterium
GTCCTTCGTGCGCAGCGCCGCCGACGTCCGGGCCCTGCGCGATCAGGTCCGCGCGGAGCTCGAGCGCGCGTGGCAGAGCCTCCTCGTCGGCCGGCGTGAGGGCTGGGCCTGACAGGCGCTCCACCGGCACGTTGACGCCCGACCTCGAGCGGACGCTGCCGCCACGAACGACCTCGGTGCGGATCAAGCCCTCGGCTATCTCGACCACGCGCAGCTCCGCCGCTCCGTCCGCCAGCAATACCCGATCGCCCGGCTGCAGTTCCTCGGCGAGCGTCGATCGGTTGACGGTTACGGCTCCAGGCCCGGGCTCGCCAGTCGGCGCCGGCTCGCCAGTCGGCGCGGGCTCGCCAGTCGGCACGGGGGCATCAGTCGGCACGGGGGCATCAGTCGGCGGAGCGGCCGCTCGGAGCTCGAGTCGCTGGCCGGCCGCCAGCTCGATCTCGCCATTGGGCAGGTCGCCGAGGCGAACCTTCGGGCCGGGAAGGTCGACCATCACGGCGACGCTGCGTCGGGCATGGTGGGCCGCCGCGCGGACCGCGTGCACCGCCGCCCGGTGCTCGTCCGGCGTGCCATGGCTGAAGTTGATGCGCGCGACCGACATGCCGGCATCGATCAGCTCGCGCACCCGCTCGACGCTTGCCGGCCCGATCGTGCACACGAGCTTAGTCCTCGGGATGTCCATTGCCCGACTCTAGCAGCGAGCGCTCGAATTCCGTCCTTCGGCCCGCGTCTCAGAACAGGATCAAGCCGGTCGGTGGATGGCGCCCGGCTCGCAGCGCCCCGGGCACCGTCGCCGTCCGGAGTCGGGGCAGGTCAGCCAATAGCGGGCCGCGATCACGCAGCAGCGCGCGGTTGTGCCGGGAGTCGGCCAGCACGAGCAGGAAGTGATCAGCCGGATCGTCCCGCCGCTTGGCTCCGTGACGGCGGAGCGTCGCCTCCTGTACGTCAGTGATCCGAGTCTCGAGCTCGATCGTCGTGCGCTCCCCGTGGCCCCTGATCTCGAGATCCCAGGCCCGCTGTTCCGGCGGGCCGAGCGGCGGTGACGGCAGCGGCACGTCTGTCCGGTAGCGCAACGGCAGGCCGACACTCGCCACCAGTCGACCGAGGCGGCTGGCCTGGCCGGCGTCCCGGATGGGCTCCGGACCTGGGTACAGCCGGACGGACAGATCAAGCCCAAGCACGGCCGACACGCGAAAGGCCACGGATATCGGCAGGCTGGCTGCCTCGGCGCGCTCGATCCCTGCCGTAGGCCGCCCTCGAGATCTGGGCGGCCTCGGCCACCGTACGCTGGCTGAGACCCTGCCCGGGTCCGTGCTGCCCGAAACTCATCGGCGATCATCCTGAGCGCGCGTTGAGTGAGTCGCTTGGCCCTGTCGCGCGTCCTGTCGCTGGTGGTCATGGGCGTCAGCGTGCACGAAGTCGCTTGCCCACGGCTTCGATGGCACTTATCGCCGCCTTGCTCGTCCGACGAGCGAGCCTGACCAGACTCCGGTTGCATGGGGCGGGAGTGCCTCGGATCGCTCAGGCAGAGAGCGATCGAGCACCAATTCCGCCCACGCTGCGGCGTCTCGGGCTCATCTGGATCTCCGTCGCTCGCTGGGTAGCAGAACGGGGTGAACTGGCGGCATCGCCCCACGATTGGCGACAAGTCGCTCGCTGCGTGAGCACGCGGCGCGGCGGGGCCCCTCAGCCGCGCCGCCGACCCCCACGACGCGCGGGTCGCTCGCCTGTCCGCTTGACGACGTTCGGCGTTACCCGCGTATCCCACGTCGGCCGGTCGAGCCAGCGCGCCATCCAGCCCGCGTCGTCGCCCTCGTGCTCGTCGCGAATGCCGGGCAGCCAGTCAGCGGCCGTGCCTTCTGCTGGCTGGCCATCGAGCGTCGCCGCCGGCTCTTCATCGGCCGGCAGCACGGTGACCGCCGTCACCTCGAGACCGCCTGCCTCGCCCTCGCGGATGGCGCGCCTGCCGCGCCGCTCCCCTGCCCTGCGTGCCGCCGCGCGCTCGGAGGGCTTGGCCGTGGGCGGCGCCCCACGCCCGTCGCTCATCGCCTCTGCCTGCGCCTCTGCCGCTGCCCGCTCAGCGGCCCGGCCAACAGCCACCGCAGCGTCATCCTCCAGGACACGGTGGCGGATCGACTGGATCTCGTCGCGCAGCGCCGCCGCCCGTTCGAACTCCAGGTCCCGCGCAGCGGCGCGCATCTCGGCCTCCATCTGCGCGACGAGCTTGGCCACCTGCTCTTTCGTCATCTCGGACAGCTCACGCGCCCGGCGCTCGCCCTCATACACGGCGCCTGCGTCGGCCACCGCGCGCAGCCGGTCGTTGATGTCGCGGATCTCCTTGATGATCGTCTGGGGCACGATGCCGTGCTCCGTGTTGTAGGCCTCTTGGACAGCGCGCCGGCGGTTGGTCTCCTCGATCGCGACCTGCATCGACTCGGTCACCCGGTCGGCGTACATGACCACCTCGCCGCCGATGTTCCGCGCCGCCCGGCCGATGACCTGGATGAGCGACCAGGCCGAGCGCAGGAAGCCCTCCTTGTCGGCGTCGAGGATGGCCACCAGCGTCACCTCGGGCAGGTCGATGCCCTCGCGCAGCAGGTTGATGCCGACGAGCACGTCGTAGACGCCCAGCCGCAGGTCGCGCAGGATCTGCACCCGCTCGAGCGTGTCGACCTCGGAGTGGAGGTACGACACCTTGACGCCCATCTCGTGCAGGTAGTCGGCCAGGTCCTCAGCCATCTTCTTGGTCAGGGTCGTGACGAGCACCCGATCGCCGCGGTCGACGCGGTCCTTGATCCGGTCCAGGAGGTCGTCGATCTGGCCTTCTGTAGGCTGGACGCTGATCCGCGGGTCGACCACGCCTGTCGGCCGGATGAGCTGCTCCACGATCTGCTCGCTGCGCTGCAGCTCGTACGGTCCCGGCGTGGCTGACATGAAGACGACCTGATTGAGGTGCTCCTCGAACTCGTCGAAGGTCAGTGGCCGGTTGTCCAGCGCCGACGGCAGGCGGAAGCCGAAGTCGACCAGGATCTCCTTGCGCGTCCGGTCGTTCTTGTACATGCCGACGACCTGCGGGATGGTCATGTGCGACTCGTCGACGACCAGCAGCCAGTCGGGCGGGAAGTAGTCGAGCAGCGTCCACGGACGTGAGCCGGGCGCGCGGCGGGCGAGGTGGCGCGAGTAGTTCTCGATGCCCGAGCAGAAGCCCAGCTCGCGCATCATCTCGACGTCGAAGGTGGTCCGCTGGCGCAGCCGCTCGGCCTCGAGCTCCATGCCCTTGGCCTGCAGCTCGGCCACGCGCTGCTTCATCTCCTCCTCGATGTCGACCAGCGCCGCGTGCATCTTCTCGGCCGGCGTGACGTAGTGAGAGGCGGGGTACACGTTCAGCTCATTGCGCTCGGCGAGCACCTCGCCGGTGAGCGGGTCGACCTCGGTGATCCGCTCGACCTCGTCGCCGAAGAAGTTGACTCGCACGACGTAGTCGTCGTAGGCCGGCTGCAGCTCGAGCGTGTCGCCGCGGACACGGAAGCGCGCTCGTGACAGCGCCGCGTCGTTGCGCTGGTACTGCAGGTCTACCAGCTGGCGCAGCACCCCGTCGCGCCGGTACCGACCACCCACCCGGATGCGGACGACGGTGGCCCCGTAGTCGACCGGCGCGCCCAGGCCGTAGATGCACGAGACCGAGGCGACGATGATCGTGTCGCGGCGCTCGAAGAGCGCCCGCGTGGCCGCGTGCCGGAGCTTGTCGATCTCGTCGTTGCGGCTCGAATCCTTTTCTATGTAAGTGTCGCTGCGGGGCAGGTAGGCCT
>DATMJK010000088.1:0-12916 GCA_035553915.1 Candidatus Limnocylindrales bacterium
CACGCCGAGGGCGGCGTAGTAGTCGCGGTACTCCAACCTATGCTCCTCCGCAGTCGGCCTGCGGCCGCTGCTGCGCGCAAAGCGCCCGCGTCCCGGCGTGCCGCCGGGCTGCGGTCGTTGCTTGCGCTCTCACGGACGACCTATCCGCGCGCGACCGCCGGCGGCTGCTCGGGGCCGGGGAAGCCGCGGCGCATCTTGTCGGGCGCGGACGGCGTGTCGCTCGGCTCCTCGCCGCGCTCGAGCACCTCGGCTGGCGTCGTCTTGAGCGCGACCGGCTTGCGCACCAGCGCGTGCTCGAGGACCTGGTCCATCGACTCGACCATGACCAGCTTGATCTGCTTGCGGATCTCCTCGGGCACGTCGCGGATGTCCTTCTCGTTCTTGTGCGGCAGGATCACCCGCCGCGCACCCGACAGGTGAGCAGCCAGGATCTTGCTCTTCAGCCCACCGATGGGCAGGACGCGGCCGCGCAGCGTGATCTCGCCGGTCATCGCCACGTCCTTGCGCACCGGGGTGCCGGTAAAGGCGCTGACCATCGCGACGGCCATCGTGATGCCGGCCGAAGGGCCATCCTTCGGGATGGCACCTGCCGGGACGTGGATATGGAGCGTGTTCTTCTCGAAGATGTCGCGGCTGATGCCCAGCTCTTCAGCGTGGGCGCGGATCCATGACAGCCCCGCGCGCGCCGACTCGCGCATCACCTCGCCCAACTGGCCGGTCAGGATGAAGTCCTCCTTGCCCGGCATCCTGGTCACCTCGACCGAGACCACGTCGCCGCCGACCTCGGTCACGACGAGCCCGGTCGCGGCGCCGATCTGGTCCTCCGCCTCCAGCTCGCCGTACTCGAAGCGCGGCGGGCCAAGCAGCGCGACCAGCTTCTTGACGTCGACCACGGTCTTGCGCTTGCGGCCCTCCGCGACGGTGCGCGCGACCTTGCGCATGACATTGGCCAGCTCACGCTCGAGCGACCGCACGCCGGCCTCCTTGGTGAAGGCCTGGACGAGCTCGACCATCGCCTTGTCGGTGATCTCGATGTTCTTGGGCCTGAGCCCGTGGTTCTCCATCTGCTTGGGGACGAGGAACCGCTTGCCGATCTCGATCTTCTCCTGCTGGGTGTAGCCGGGCAGCTGGATGACCTCCATCCGGTCGCGCAGCGCCGCGGGGATCGGATCGAGCAGGTTGCCGGTGGCGATGAACAGCACCTTCGACAGGTCGAAGGGCACCTCGAGGTAGTTGTCCTGGAAGGTGTTGTTCTGCTCGGGATCGAGCACCTCGAGCAGCGCCGAGCTCGGGTCACCACGGAAGTCCATGCCGATCTTGTCTACTTCGTCGAGCATGAACACCGGGTTGTTCGTGCCGGCTGTCTTGATGTTCTGAATGACCCGGCCGGGCAGGGCGCCGATGTAAGTCCGGCGGTGGCCGCGGATCTCGGCCTCGTCATGGATGCCGCCCAGGCTCATGCGCACGAACTTGCGGCCCATCGCCCGGGCGACGCTCTTGCCGAGGGAGGTCTTGCCCACGCCGGGCGGTCCGATGAAGGCCAGGATCGGGCTGCGGATGGTGTCAGCCAGCGACCGCACCGCCAGGTACTCGAGGATTCGCTCCTTGACCTTCTCGAGGCCGTAGTGGTCCTCGTCGAGGATCTTGGCCGCCTCCCTGATGTCCAGCCGATCGTCTGTCGAGACGTTCCACGGCAGGCCGACGAGCCAGTCGACGTAGGTCCGGATGACGCCCACCTCCGGCGATGCCGAGGGGATCCGGCTCATGCGGTCGATCTCCTTGATAGCCCGCGCCTTGATCTCGTCCGGCATGCCCGCCTGCTCGACCTTGTCGCGCAGCTCATTGATCTCCGCCTGCTGCGGATCGTCCTCGCCGAGCTCGCGCTGGATGGCCTTGAGCTGCTCGCGCAGGATGTACTCGCGCTGGGTCTTGTCCATCTCCGACTTGACCTCGGACTGGATCTTGCCCTTAAGCTCGAGGATCTCGATCTGCCGACCAAGGAAGGCGGAGACGAGCTTCAGTCGCTCGTGGACGTCGATCGTCTCGAGGAGCTCCTGGCGCTGCTCGGTCGTCATGTCCGGGCTGTAGGCGACCATGTCAGCCAGCAGCCCTGGCTCGGTGATGTTGCGGGCCGCGACCGCTGCCTCCGGCGGGACGGGGGCGCCGGACTGGACGTATTGCTCGATCTGGGCCTGGACCGTGCGCACCAGCGCCTGTACCTCCAGGTCCGTGATCGGCTCGTCACGCACGATCTCGACCCGGGCGAGGATGTACGGCTCCTCGCTGACGAACGACAGCAGGCGCAGCCGCTCCTGGCCCTGGACGATCGCCCGGACAGTGCCATCTTGAAGCTGGACGACCTGGGCGATCTTCGCCAAAGTCCCAACGGCATACAGCTCTGCCGCGTCCTCGATGTCCTCGCGCTCGGCCTGGCGTTGCGTCACCAGCGCGATGGGTGAGCCATCTGCCACGGCCCGGTTGAGCGCCTGGACCGACTTGTCGCGGCCCACCTGGAGAGGAACGATCATCTCCGGGAAGATGACCGTCTCGCGCAGCGCGACGAGGGGCAGCTCGCGCACGTCGGGCACGTCCTGCCCCTCGCTCTGCCCTGCCGGGCGGGTGATGTCAGCCATTGGATCTCCTGCTGGCGCCGGCGGCCTCCGCCGGCGGGGTGCCGTCTTGTTCGTGCCGATCGCGATAGAGGGTCTCGAGAATGCGCGTTCCGAGACGCTCCTCGAGCTCGAACAGGACGCGTACCCCGGCCAGGTTCACGCCCAGATTCTGGGTCAGGTGGCGGATCCAGGTCACCCGCCTGATGTCGTTCTCTGAGTAGAGACGGATGTTGCTACGCGTGCGTGCCGGACAGACCAGCCCTTCCACCTCGTAGATGCGCAGCGTCCGCGGATGGACGCTGACCAGCTCGGCGGCGACGCTGATCACGTACACAGGCCGGCTGGGATCCCGGCCTGGTCCGTCGTCGACGCGCAGGCGAGCCCTCAACTCAGGCGCCCCGGCTGCCGTCTTGGCTGCCGTCCTGCGCAGCCTGGCCGGCGTCCGCCGGGCCCTGCTGCGAGGAAGCGCTGATGGTCCGTCCATTGCTCGTTGGATTGATCCTGATCTGGCGTGGCTTGGCCTCCTCAGCCTTGGGGATTGCCAGGCGCAGCAGGCCGTGCTCGAAGCTGGCCGCGGCGGCGTCCGCGTTGAGCCCGCCGGGCAGGGTCACGCTGCGGCTGAATGCGCCACGCCGGATCTCACGGTACGAGTAGCCTGATTCCTCCGACTTGCGCTCGTCGCTCGAGCGGCCGCTGATGGTCAGCGTGTCGCCCAGGATCGAGATGTCGACGTCCTCCGGCCGGACGCCGGGAAGGGCGGCCTCGATCACGATCGAGTCCTCGTTGCTGTAGACATCGAGCGGCAGCGGGCTTTGGGCCTCACCGAGCGCGCCCGGCCGGATGAACGAGTCCTCGAACAGGCGGTCCATGGCCTGTCGCAGCGAGAGCATCTCGCCGAAGGGGCTGTTGCGTCGCAGAAGCGTCATATCTCCTTACCTCCATCAGTCGCGGGGATGGAGCCCCGTGCCTTGGGTGACTACGACACCAAGGCTATAAGGTTGACAACACCATTGTCAAGAGAGTTGTCCACTTCTGCTGGCAAAAGTCGTGGTGCGTCGGTGCAACCCTGGCGCCAGGACCTGTGCCTCTGCCGTGCCGGCGGGTCAGCCTGCGCCGGTGGCCAGCGTGACCTCGTCGATGAGCCACAGCCGGCCGGGGTTGATGCGCAGCGGCAGCCAGTCGGGCAGCGGCGCGGTGCGGGCGCGCAGGCTGATCTCGCCCAGCCGCTCCACGAGCACCGTCTCCTGGGTCGCGGTCGGGATGATCCCGAACAGGCTCGTCTCGACTCGCCGCCGGCGGACGACCTCGACCTGGACCACTGCCCGATCCGCAGACGTGGAAGAGACCTCGAAGCGAAGGCTGTTGAAGGGCTCCTCCGGGTCGAGCCCGGACTGCGCGCCGTAGCGCCGAGCGGCGTCGCGCACCACCTGCTCAACGTGGCTTCGCTGGGCGCGCCAGCCAGCGTCGAGGGCGGACGCGTCGATTGGCTCTGCGAAAAGGAGCGCGGCGTCGGCCGGCTTTCCGGCCTGCCAGGCCGCCACGTAGTGCTGGACCGCCGCGGCCGGTGAGGAGCGGGAGCCGCCGACCAGCCAGAAGCCGCTCAGCAGGACAACGACCAGTGGCAGGGCCAGGACGATTTGGAACTCGCCGCCCGGCGCGCCACCTGAGCGGATGGCCAGCCGGTGGGCGTGCATCGCCTGGCCGAGCCAGACGGCGATCAGCAGCGCCAGCGCCGGGAAGAGTGCGATCCAACGGCTGCCCTGCAGGACCAGGACGCCGACGGCGACCAATCCACCGATGGCCAGTGGCTGGATGAGCAGCAGCAGCCAGCCCCGCCGGTCACCGAGCGCGAGATGGCCCGTGCCCCAGAGCACGAGCGCCCGACGGAGCACGGCCGCGCCGGACGGCACGAGGCGTTCCGCGGCCGGCCTGGGCTCGATCCCGGTCAGCTGCTGGCCGGCGCTGCGGCTAGCTCGCCGTCGCCGATCAGCTGGCGGCGCAGCGCGACCTCGCACTCGGCGCGCGAGACGGCAAGGACCTTGTCGCCAGCCTGGAAGATGATCTCGCCGCGCAGCGGCAGCACCTGGTCGCCGCGCACCAACACGAACAGCGTGCATCCGTCGGGCAGGGGAATGTCTGCCGGCCGGCGGCCGACGGCCGGCGAGTCGGGCCCGATCTGTGCTTCCAGCAGCTCCATCTCGCCGGCACCGAGCTGCGCGAGGTGGAGCAGCTCGTGGACCGGGATGTCCTGCTCGATCGCGCCAAGGGCCATCTTGGTCGGGCTGATGACCTCGTCCACGCCTAGGTGACGGAACAGGGCCTCGTTCTTCGGGTTGTTGACGCGCGCGATGGTGCGCGGCACCTGGAAGTGGTGCTTGGCCATCTGACAGATGACCATGTTGTCCTCGTCATCGCCGGTCACGGCGGCGACGATCGCCGCCCGGTTGGCGCCGGCCTCGGCGAGGTGCTTGCCCTCGCAGCCATCGCGGGCAAGGACGATGCTGCCCAGCTCGTCAGCGATCTGGCGCGCCCGGCGCTCGCTCTTCTCGAGGACGACGATCTCATGGCCCGCCTCGAGCAGCTCCTTGCCCAGGTAGTAACCGACCCGCCCGCCGCCGACGACGATGATGTACACCCTAGGCCTCCCGTCCGGACGCGCCGGCGCCGGCTGTGGCCGACGCGGGCTCCGAGCTCTCGTGGTCGTGATGCCGGGTCGCCCGCTGTACGCCGTCCGCGCCCGGGTCGGCATCGAGACCGGCGGATTGGGCCAGGGCGTCGACCAAGAGCCGCGTGCGGCAGATCGTGGCCAGCCCGAGCGAGGTATACGCCTCAGCCCTGACCGGGTCGTTGACCTTGGCCACCACCTGCTTGACGCCGAAGGTCTCGCTGGCCAGCTGGGCCGCCAGCACGTTGCGATTGTCGCCCTCGGTCAGCGAGAAGAACATGTCCGCGCCCTCAGTGCCCGCCCGGCGCAGCACGTCCTCGTCCGTCCCGTCGCCGCGCAAGGCCTGGCCGGGGAAGTCGGTCTCGAGGCGGTTGAAGGCGGCGCTGTAGAGATCGATGATCGTCACCTCGTGGCCCTCGCGCGCCATGCGCTCGGCCAGGCCGGCACCGACTCGACCGCAACCAACGATGACCACCCGCATTTGGCGTCTCCTAGCGCTCGGCCCGGCTCGTCGCCCCGGCCTCGTAGGGGTGGACCTCCTGCGTGCCGCGCTGCTCGCTGGTGGCCACGGCCTCGCGCACCACGTGCACTTGGCCGGGCGCATTCTGCAGCACGTAGGGCAGGGTGGTCCCAAGGGCAAAGTCGCCGCCGAAGCGCTTGCGGTAGGGCAGCCCCAAGAAGAGCGCGTCGGCGCCCAGCTCGACGGCCTCGTCGACGAGCGCCGCTCCGACATCGCGTGCCTGCAGCAGCTCGCCCTGCAGCTTGACCTTGTGCCGGTCGGCGATCGCCTCGGCGCGGTCCAGGATGGTGGCTGCCTCCTCGCGGCCGGCGACATCGTCGGACAGCTCGTGCGTCCAGTCGACCTCAACGACGTGGACCGCGATGAGCTCGGCGTTGGTGGGCTTCGCCAGCTGGCAGGCGATCTGGACGACCAGGTCATCAGTTGGGCCGCCGTTCAGCCCGACCACCGCCCGCGTGAAGGGCGGGGCATTCGATTCAGGCATCGCAGGAAGCCTACACCTGCCCGCCGGCCGCCCGCAGGCACGCGCTCCCGGCCGTCTTGCCCGCCGCGGCTAGAGGCCGAGCTCGAGCCGGCGCGCGAGGCGCGCTGGCAGGCCGGCGGCGCGCATCAGCCGCTGGACGGCGGCGATGTCGTAATCGACGCGCCGCCATTCCACCGTCCCAGCATCGGTGTTCAGGACCATCGCAGAGGCGCGCGGGTCGCCATCGCGCGGTTGGCCGACGCTGCCCGGATTGATCAGCGACCGCCGGCGCGGGTCCAGCTCGAGCGGCGAGCCGTTGGGCACGAACGTCTCCATTCGCCGGCCCTCGAAGCGAAAGCACAGCGGCACGTGGGTGTGACCGAGCAGGCAGTGCAAAGTGCCGAAGGCGGCGAGGTTGCCGCGCGCTGTCGACGATGAGAAGACGTACTCCCAGGTGGGGTCGCGCGGGCTGCCGTGGACCAGCGTGAAGCCCTCGATCTCGAGCCTTTCGGGCAGCCCGGCCAGCCAGCCGCGGCTGCTCTCGTCCAGGTGCTCGGCGGTCCACTCGATGGCCTCACGCGCATCATCGTTGAAGGCCTCGGCTGACAGCTGCTCGATCGCGGCGGCATCGTGGTTGCCCCTGACGCCAACGGCACTCTCAGCGACCAGGCGGGCGATGACCTCGTTTGGCTGCGGCCCGTAGCCAACGATGTCGCCCAGGTGCCAGAGGGCGTCGTACGGCGCGGCAGCGTCGAGCATGGCCTCGAGGGCGGGCAGGTTGGAATGGACGTCAGACACGACGCAGATCCGCATGCGGTCTTCAGCGTAGCGCGCTGCGCCGTCGCTCGGCTGGGCTGCGCGGAAAGCGCTCCGGCGTTGGCCGCAGCTTGCGCACCACCACCAGCCGGTGATCTGCCAGGCCGGCCCGGCCTTCGCGATCAGGGGCGGCCACGAAGGGGTGTTCCCCGCCAGCTGCCTGAAGCAGCCGTCGGCAGGCGTTGATCTCCTCGCGCAGCCCCTCGCTGTGTGGCTCGCGCTTCCAGGCGACGACATGCCCGCCGACACGCAGCAGCGGCAGCCCGAGCTCCACCACCTCCGCCAGCGGGCCGACGGCACGGGCAGTCACGATGTCCCAGGCACCGCGCTGGGCCGGGTCCGCCGCGAGCTGCTCTGCCCGCTTGCCGAGCGCTGCGAATGCCGGAGCCGCCTCGGCGTGCTCGCGCAGCGCAGTGCCGGCGGCCGAGGCCGCGACCTCGAGGAAGGCGGCCTTCTTGCCGACTGAATCGACCAGCGCGCACTCACCGGCCGGCAGCGCGACTGCCAGCGGCAGCCCGGGATAGCCGGCGCCGCTGCCCAGGTCCAGCAGCCGCGCGCCGCCCGACGCCGGCCGGCGCTGCTGGGCGAACAGCCGCCGCACCAGCGGCACGGCCGAAAGGCTGTCCAGCACGTGGCCGCGAGCGACCTGCTCGGCGGTCCGCAGAGCGGTCAGGTTGACGTGCTCGTTCCAGGCGAGCATCAGCCGCAGCTGGGACTCGAGCGCGGCGCGCATGCCGGTCGACAGCTCGACCTCGAGCGCAGCAAGGCCGTCGTCCACGATCGGCCAGATGCCCGAGGAGGGCGCCAGCGCGACAGGGTCGCGCGGCAACGGCGATCTGTTGGGAGACGGCCGAGGGAGCGGTTGCGGGCCGGAGCCGGCCTCGTGCCCGGCATGCTCCGTTTTAGCGCCCGCGAATCGCTCCCCTCGGCGTGGCGTTCCTGGCACCGCGACCTTTCGGTTTTCCCTCGCCTGCCGGTCTCTCGGGACCGGATCTCTCCGATCGCCGGTGAAGGCGAGGTTACCGTACTCGGCCTGGGTTTCCCTCCCCCGCAACTGGGCGGCGGTGCAACAGGCCGCCAGCATCGATGGCCGGGCTACGCGAATCAACGGCCTTATCCACGAGTGTCTGCTGTGGCGCCGGATTGTGGACAAGGCGGTGCGGGTCGGCACCGGCTGTGGACAGCCTTTGCGGCGGGCTGCCAGGTCGTCCGGCAGGCTGCCTAGTCGGCGCTACGTGCGCGGACCGGCCGGCCCATGCTCCGGCGCACGACCTCCATCACCTCTTCGGCGTAGACCTCCGCCTTGCCGGTCTTGACGGCCGTCGTCAGGCAGCCCGCGACGTGGTCCTCCATCAGCAGCAACGAGACGGCGTCGACGGCGGCGCGCAGGGCGGCGGTCTGCTGCAGGATGTCGATGCAGTACTCCTCGCGCTCGATCATCCGGCTGATGCCGCGCACCTGGCCTTCCATCCGCGACAGCCGCCGCAGCAGCTGCGCGCGGTCTTTCGTGTAGCTCTTGCGCGAAGGCTCTGCCGGCTTCGCGCTGCGGACAGGGTTTGCCTGGCGTTCGCTGGTCATACTGGGAGGGAGTATACCGGTCGGCCGTCGACACAGGTTCGTAAGACTGCCCGCGGGCCGGTCAGGCAGGGCTGTGCCGTCTCGGGCTAGACTCGACCCATGAACGGTCCGGAGTGGCTGCACAGCCAGCTGACCACGTTCACTTGCCCGGCTTGCCGCCGAAGCTACGAAGCCGCCAGCATCCGCCTCCTTGCGGAGCGCGACGGGCTCTTCTTCGTCGACCTGGACTGCGCCACCTGCAAGAGCCACTCGGTGGCGATAGTGACAGTTGGCATGGACGACGCGGAATCGGCGATCGCCGAGATCCCCACGGCGTACGACGTTGCCGAGCAGATCGAGCCTCGTCCGCCGGCGGCGGGAGAGCAGCCGGTGAGCGCTGACGACGTTCTCGAGATGCATCAGTTCCTCGATGGCTTCCGGGGCGACGTTGACCAGATGTTCCGAGCCGCGGCCCGGCAGGCAGGTGGCATGGACCACAGGTGAGCCAGCAGCCTCGTTTCGCACATGCCAGCGAGGCGGAGCTGGCCCGCATCCTCGATTACTACGATGTCCGCTGGGAATACGAGCCGCACACCTTCCCGATCATGTGGAACCTCGACGGCGCGGTCGTCGAGAGCTTCTCACCTGATTTCTTCCTGCCCGAGCTGAACCTGTACGTCGAGCTGACGACACTCAAGCAGAGCCTCGTCCGGCGCAAGAACCGCAAGCTGCGCCGGCTGCGCGCGCTGTATCCGGACGTGCGGGTGAAGCTGTTCTATGGCAAGGACTTCAAGGCGCTGATGCTCAAGTACGGCCGCTTCGACATTGCGGCCTCGCTGAGCGGGCTGGAGGGACAGACGCTCGCCCAGGCGGCCATCACGGCAGCGGCGGCCGCGGCTGTGCCGGCGGCTGGCCAGACGACAGACGGCGCCGGTGTATGGCCTGAGAATGAGCCGGCGGTCTCCGCCGGCCGCCGCGTCTCGCGCGGTACGCGCCGCCGGCGGGCCCGACGCAGCTACCTGGCCGCAGCGGCGGGCTGAGGAGGATACGGGAGTGGCTAGAGAGTGACCGACACCATCCGCCGGCCGGATCTCGAGAACGACGTCGCCGAGGTGCTCATCACGGGCGAGCAGATCCAGGCCAAGGTACGCGAGCTGGGCCAGCGGCTTGGCGCCGACTACGCCGATACCGAGCTGACGCTGGTCAGCGTGCTCAAGGGCTCGTTGCCTTTCATGGCTGACCTGATGCGCGCGATCCCGATCCCGGTCCAGGTGGACCTGATGGAGGTTAGCTCCTACGGCGGCGCGACGACCGAGACGTCTGGCCTCGTGCGCATCCTCAAGGACCTCAGCTCTTCGATCGCCGGCCGCGACGTGCTGATCGTCGAGGACATCATCGACACCGGCCTGACGCTCAACTACCTGCTGCGCTACCTGCGTGGTAAGAACCCGCGCAGCCTGCGCATCTGCGCCCTGCTCGACAAGCCGGCCCGTCGGCTGGTCGAGATTCCGATCGACTACCTGGGCTTCACGATCCCCGATCAGTTCGTCGTTGGCTACGGGCTCGACTACGGCGAGTTCTACCGCAACCTGCCGTTCATCGGCGTGCTCAAGCCGGAGGTCTACGAGCGCAGGTGACGCGCCGCTCGCTGGGGCGCGGCCGGATGATCGTCGTGCTCGGCGCGCTGGTCGTCATTGCCGGCAGCCTGCCCGCGTGGTGGACGGTCGGCGGCGTCGTGGCGGAGGCCCAGAGCGGCAACGCCTTCGACTTTCCGAGCAGCGGCATCGTGGTCTTCCTGGCCGCTGTGGCGATGCTCTTCGTGGTCGTGCTGCCGTATGCCACGCGAGACGGGGATGCGGCCATCGATCGGCCGCTGACCTATGGGCTGCTGCTGCTGGCGGCCGTCATCGCCTTCGCTTTCCGCCTCTACCAGATCTACTCGTTCGACGGCCTGGGACTGCCCGATCGCTCGCCCGGGCTGTACGTCACCGCCCTGGGCCTGCTGATCCTGTGCTGGGCGATGGTCGAGCTGCTGGCCGAGCGTCCCGCTCGCGAGCGGAACTATTAGCCAGCTCGCGGCTCAGTCAGCGGGCAGACCGTCCGTCGCCGCCAGCGCGGCCCAGGCGCGGGCGTACAGGTTGGCCCTGATCGGCAGGTAGCCTGGGTAGTCGACCCGAGCTTGGCGAACGACATCCCGCTCGAGGGCTACCACCGCCAGCTGATCAGTCGTCTCGACCAGCATCCGGCCCTCCGGATCGACCGCCACCGAGGGGCCGCCGATCAGGACGCCCGCCTCTGGCTCGGGCCGGTTGACTGACAGCACGTAGGCCGTCGAGGTGAGCGCGTTGGCCCGGAAGACGACCTTCCAGCGCTCGTACGTGCGCTGCTCGGTAGCGCGTGGGATGAGGATCGCCTCCGCGCCCTGGGCGCCCAGCAGGTGGCTGCCTTCCGGCCGGTTGTTGTCCGAACAGATCTGCATCCCGACGGGCATCGAAAATGCCTCGCTCGGGCTGGGTGCAAGCGTGCCCGGCTGATAGTGGCTCGTCTCCCAGAACCCTGGCTCCTCCGGCAGGTGCAGCTTCTCGTAGCGAGCGACGATCTCGCCGCTGCCGTCGAAGAGTAGTGCGCGGCTGGTGCGCCGGCCGCTCTCGGGGTCGCGGTGAATGATCCCGCCCACCAAGCCGACGCCCGACGCCCGGGCCGCCTCGGCCATGGCCTCGGTGCGTTGCCCAGCCTCCGTTTCGGCGTCCTCGTCCACGGCGTCCCGGGTCGCTGGTCGCCAGGGGTTGAGCGGCAGCTCCGGCAGGAGCGCCAGCTCGGCCCCGAGCTGGGCTGCCTCGCGCAGGCGCTGGGCCAGCCGCTGCCTGCCGCCAGGCTGCCAGTAGACCTCGGATATCAGCGCCACCGTCAGCTGGTCGTTCACTTCCGCCTCTCCTTCTCCGCGAGCAGCAGCCCGACCAGGTAGGAGGCACTGCGCGTCACGTCGGCGTAGTCGCTCGGTCGCAGGCTGCCGGTCTCGTTGTAGCGCGCCACGAAGCGCTCGATCGGCCGGCGCCCGTCGGTCTGGCCCAGCCCCGACGATTCCGGTCGGAAGAAGGGCACATCCATGTACACGCCGATCCGGAAGCGACGCCCCGTGATGGTTTCGAGCGTCGCGCCCTCCCAGCGGCGGGCCAGCTCGAGGAGCTCCTCGTAGGTCACGCGGAGGTCTCGCCGGCCAGGTACTCGCGCACCAGCTGCTGGAAGTGGTAGACGCCGTTCTCGCGCTTGGCGCTGAAGCGGCCGGTGTCATAGGCGCGCGAGCGCAGGCCGCGCTGGACCTGCTCGCAGATGACGATGTCCTCCTGCTGGATCTCGTCGGAGAAGGCGATCGTCTGCTGCATCGACTCCCAGCCCGGGCCGGAGCCCGGCTCGGCGAAGAACCACTCGAAGACGGTCAGCGTCCGGTCGACGCCGAGCGGCAGGATCACGTTGGACGACATGTTGTCCTGGTAGATGTTGAACATCGTGTTCGGAAAGAGCCAGTAGTACAGGGCGTCACCCTCGCCATCAGGCGTGCGCATGTAGCGCCGGTCGCGGCCGAGCTCCTCGCCGTCGCGCAGCTCGCGGATCGGCGCGTGCTGCTTGGAGTAGTAGCGGAATGTCTCGATACGGTAGGCGTCGTAGTCGAGCTCCTTGAACAGCTGCGGGTGGGCAATCGGCAGGTGGTAGCCCTCGAGGTAGTTGTCGACGTAGACCTTCCAGTTGCACTCGATGACGTAGTCCCGCCGCTCGATCAGGCGCATCCGCTCCACGTCATAGCCGGCGGCTGCCACCTCAGCCGGGATCTCGCCCATGACCTCGCGCAGCGGCGGCGCATCGGCGTCCAGGTTGGCGAAGACGAACGGCCCCCAGCGATCGACGCGCACGGGCAGCAGGCCGAAGTCCTCCTTGCGGAAGTCCTGCGTGCCGTCCATCTCCGGACAGGCACGCAGCGTGCCGTCCAGCCCATACGTCCAGCCGTGGTAGCGGCACTGCAGGCTCTTCCGGTTGCCCTTGGACAGCGCCACCTGGCCGGCCCGATGGCGGCAGACGTTGTAGAACGCGCGCAGCGCGCCGTCCGTGCCGTGGGTGATCACGATCGGCTCGTCGATGATCGTCGCCGGCACGAAGTCGCCCGGCCGGGCGAGGTCGTCGATGCGCGCCACCAGCTGCCACGTCCGTCCGAAGATGCGCTCCTTCTCGCGCTCGTGGACGTCAGCGTCGAGGTAGAAGCGTGCGGGCAGCGTGGACGCTCGGGCGAG
>DATMJK010000089.1:0-38215 GCA_035553915.1 Candidatus Limnocylindrales bacterium
CCGGCCGGCCAGTGGCTGCAGGAGCACGGCGTGTCACCGCTGCAGTTCAACTCGTACGGCGCTCGGCGCGGCCATCACGAGGTCATGATGCGCGGCACCTTCGGCAACATCCGGCTGCGCAATGCGCTGGTCGAGCGGGAGGGACCCTATACCGTTCACCTGCCGAGCGGCGACGAGATGTTCATCTACGACGCCGCGATGCGCTACCGCGAGGAGGGCGTGCCGCTGGTCATCCTCGCCGGCCGCGAGTACGGCTCGGGGTCGTCGCGCGACTGGGCGGCCAAGGGCACGCTGCTGCTCGGCGTCCGGGCGGTGATCGCCGAGTCGTTCGAACGCATCCATCGCAGCAACCTCGTGGGCATGGGCGTGCTGCCGCTCCAGTTCGCGGCCGGCGATTCGGTCACCTCGCTCGGGCTGACCGGGCGCGAGGAGCTCAGCGTGCTGGGCATGGAGGACGGCGTCTCAGCGCATGAACGGCTGGTGGTGGAGGCGCGCGGCGCAGACGGCCGCACGAACCGCTTCGAGGTCGTGTGCCGCCTGGACGGGCCGATCGAGGTCGACTACTACCGCCAGGGCGGGATCCTGCCGGCGGTGCTGCGCCGGCTGGCCGCGACGTCCGCCGCGTGAGCACCAACGCCTGGGGCAGGTAGCGCGCGCGGCTCGCCAGGAGAGCGAGCGAGCTCGAATTTCGGCGTGCGCCGCCCAATCGCAATCGAGCTGCTCAGCAGGAGAGCGACCAGGCCCCAGACTGGCGTCGAACGCGACTGCGTGGCCCGCTCTCGCGCTGACTCGCTCATCCGATGAGCAAGGTGCTCCGTTACCGGCCTCGAGGACCGATACTCCTCGGACTTGCTCGTCGGGCGAGCAGCACGGAGCTGGAGCCACTCGCGCGTGAGTCTCGTCGAACGGTTGGCCTCGGCGCGCCGCTGGGCCGGCTCCTCGCCGGTCGCCGTGGCCGCGCTCGTCGCGGCCAACCTCGTGCCGCTGGTCGGCGTGCTTGTGCTTGGCTGGGACGTGCTGACGATCCTCGTTCTGTACTGGCTCGAGAACGGCATGGTCGGGCTGTTGAACATCGGCCGGATGCTTCTTGCGGCTGGTCCGGCTCAGGCGCCTGCAGGCCGCGGACCGGTGCTCTCCGGCACGCTCGGCAAGCTCGTGCTGATCTCCTTCTTCACCCTCAACTACGGCATCTTCTGGGCGGTCCACGGTGTGTTCGTGTTCAACCTGCCGCTGATCGGCGGTGGTGCGGTGGGCGACACGCCGGTCGGCGACCTGCTGGTCGTCGGCGCCCTGGCGCTGGCCACCAGCCACGGCGCCTCGTTCATCCTCAACTACCTCGGTCGCGGCGAGTACCGGCGCACGACCCCCGAGCGGCTGTTCCTGACGCCCTACGGCCGGCTGGTGGTGCTCCACCTGACGATCATCCTCGGGGGGCTCCTGGTGGGACTGGTTGGCGGCAACCTGTACCTGGTTGCGCTGCTGGTCTTGCTGAAGACGTCCTTGGACCTCGTGCTGCACCTGCGCGAGCACGGCCGCGGCGGGCCTTTCGCGCGACCGGAGCGCGTCTAGGCCGGTTCGGGCGCCAGCGGCAGGCTGAAGCCGAACTCGGAGCCGCCGCCCTCGCGGGCCACTGCCCACATCCGGCCGCCGAGGACTTCCGCCAACCGGCGGCAGACCGACAGGCCGATGCCCACCCCAGCGGCCCGAGTGCGCGCCTCCTCGGCCCTGTAGAACGGGGCGAAGATGTCGACCTCGCCGGGCGGCAGGCCGATTCCTCGATCCAGCACCAGCACCTCGGCGGAGGCGTCCGCTGATCGAATCACGACCTCGATCGGTGCCTCGGGCGGGCTGTACTTGTCGGCGTTGCTGAGCAGGTTCTCGAGCAGCATCTCGAGATACGCCCGATCGGCCTCGACGATGATGTGCCGCGGCTCGCTGGTCAGGCTGATCGCACGGCCCTCATGGCGCGAGCGATAGCCTTCGATCGAGGTGCGCACGACGTGGGCCAGGACCTGCGGCTCGAACTCGACGTGCGCGCCCGACTCGAGGCGCGTCAGCATCAGCAGGTTCTCGACGATGCTCGTCAGCCGCTCGGCCTCGTTGCCGATGTCGTCGAACATCATCCGCCGGTCTTCCTCGGCCAACCGATCTGCGCGGTCGCGCAGCAGCCGCGCGTTGCCCAGGATCGTCGTCACCGGCGTGCGCATCTCGTGCGAGATCAGACCGAGGAACTCGTCCTTGACCGCGTTCGAGACACGCAGTGCCTGCTCGGCACGGTTTCGCTCCGTTACGTCGACCATGACGTTGATCGCGCCCACGAGCTGGCCGGATTCGTCGCGCAGCGGCGTTGGGAACGGCTGGAACATGACGCGCGTGCCGTCCGGACGCTCGGCCATCGCCTCGAGCCCGCGGATCGGGCGGTTCTCGCGGATCGAGACCGCCATCGGGCAGTCCTCGTGCTTCATCGGTGTCCCGTCCGGCCACATCAGCCGCCACGAGCCGCACCACAGCTCACCGACCTGCGGCCGGCGGCCCCACAGCTCGGCGGCCGCCTCGTTGAAATACGTCAGCCTGCCCTGGCTGTCCGTCGTGTAGACGGCGACGCCGACCGCCTCCAGGAGACGATCCTGGGCAAAGGTCGAGGTGACGGCGTCAGCGGCGGTGGTGACGGTTGGCGGCGCGAGCACCGGCGCGATCATCGCCTCGTCGGCGACAGACATGCTGAAGAACCCTTTGTGACTGTAGACGGGCGTGGATCATGCCACGCGCGCCCGGTCGCCACCAAGGTCCTGGGCGCTGTTGTAGCGCTTCTGTAACGGTGTTGGCGAGCCGGTCTGCAGCGCCTCACCAGCCGATGCGGCGGCTAGGGGTACAGCCCGCGCAATCGGGTTGCCTCAGCCACGCGCTCGACGGCGATGGCATGCGCGGCAAGGCGCGACGGGATGCCGTCGCTCTCGGCGCGCTGCCAGACGGTGCCCGCCGCCTCGACGATGATCTCGTGCAGCCGGCTGTTGATCTCGTCCAGGCTCCAGAAGCGGGCCTCCCGGTTCTGGACCCACTCGAAGTAGCTGACGACCACCCCGCCGGCGTTGCACAGGATGTCCGGGATGACGTTCACGCCGTTGCGTCGCAGGATGGGATCAGCCGCCGGGTCGACCGGGCCGTTTGCGCCTTCGGCCAGGATGCGCGCCCTCACGCGCTCAGCGTTGTCCGCTCCGATCTGGTTCTCCAGCGCGGCCAGCACCAGCACCTCGACATCGAGCGCGAAGAGCTGCTCGTTGTCGATCGGCCGCGTGCCCGGCGCGCCGGCGACGGAGCCCGTCTCCTCCAGGTAGCGGCGTAGCATCACTGGGTCCAGCCCGCGCTCGTCGGTCACGCCACCGCTCACATCGGTGACGGCGACGATCTTCGCCCCAGCCTGGTGAAGCAGCCGCGCGCTCGCCTCGCCGACGTTGCCGAAACCCTGGACAGCGATGCGCGCGCCGCGCAGCTCCACGCCCAGCCGCCGGCACGCCTCCTCAACGTTGTAGACGACGCCCTGGCCGGTGGCGTCAGCGCGGCCGAGAGAGCCACCGATGGCGACCGGCTTGCCGGTCACGACGCCCGGCACCGAGTACCCACGATGCATCGAGACCGTGTCCATGATCCACGCCATCGTCTGTGCGTTGGTGCCCATGTCCGGCGCCGGGATGTCCTTCTCCGGCCCGATCAGCCACTCGAGCTCAGTCGCGAAACGCCTAGTCACGCTCTCCTTCTCGCGTTCGCTGAGGCTTCGCGGATCAACGGTCACGCCACCCTTCGCACCGCCGAAAGGCACGTTCACCAGGGCGCACTTCCAGGTCATCCACATCGCCAGCGCTCGGACCTCGTCGAGATCCGTCGCCGGATGGAAGCGCAAGCCACCCTTGGCCGGGCCGCGGGCGAGGTTGTGCTGGACGCGATAGCCGGTCAGCACCTGGGTCGTGCCGTCGTCGCGCTTGACCGGGAAGTTGACCGTCAGCTCGCGCTGCGCGGCACGCAGCACCGCGCGCAGGCCAGGATCGAGCTGGATGTGGTCGGCGGCTGCATCGAACTGGGTCATCGCCGCCGACAGCGCCGCCGCCCCGGCCGAGGCGGAGGCTACCGGCGGCGGCCGGCGATCAGTCGCCGGCTGGACAGACTGGGTCATGCTCCTGGTCTCCGGTACGTGTTCAGCCATACCTTGGCGGAGGCGAAGGAACAGTCCCCTTGAGGCGCGTGAACAGCGCATGAATTCGCCGCTCCCGCCATCTTCACGCAGCGTTCACGCAGCTTCCTCGGCAGGTTCAGGTGGGCGGCATAGCCTCGAGCGTGATGAGCACCCCGTCCGCTCGCCGCCGCATTCGCCACGCACCACGCGCCGGCGCGTTCAGCTGCGCCAATTGCGACTTCGCCATCGCCGGCAGGCCTGTCTTCCACGTCGGGCTGGCGTTCTGCTGCACGGGCTGCGTGGCTGACGGGCCCTGCACCTGCAGCTACGACGAGCCGTCGATGACGCGGCTGGCCGAGCGAACTGGCCGTGAGGTCGTCGTTGCGGAGCCTGAGGTGGCCCTGGTCCGCACCTGACTCGGCGCGGGCCGCCGCCCGCCGGGTCAGTATGCTCGTGCGATGGCCCACAGCCCGCCGCGCTCGCTGATCAGCCTGCCCCTCCTTGCGGCCGTCGAGGGCGGGGCCGGCGTCGCGGACCTGCAAGAGCGCCTGGCGGATGATGGGCTGACGCTCCGCCCAGGCCTGGCCCAGCAGCTGCTCGACGAGCTGTCCGCGATCGGGCTGGTGCGCGTCTCGCGCGGTACGGGGACGCAGCGGCACTACGTCCTGACGACGATCGGCCGGCGCCGGCTCGACGAGTGGCGGGTGGGAGCAGGTGACGAGATGGAGCGGCTGGCCGAGCTCGAGCGGCTGCGCACGGACCTGCTGGCGACCATCGCCCACGAGCTGCGAACACCGCTGACCGCCGTGCGGATGAGCGTCGGCGTCCTGCGCGAGGCGGGTGACCGGGCTGACGAGCAGCAGCGCCAGACGCTGCTCGACACCATCGAGCGCAACTCCAACCGGATGCAGCGGCTGATCGAGGACGTGCTGGAGCTGTCGCGCTTTCGGTCTGGCACCGTCAGGCTCCAGCTTCGCCGTTTCGACGCCCGGCAGCTGGCTGACGGTGCCGCGACCGGCGTAGGGCCGCTCATCGAAGCGGCGCGTCAATCGCTGGAGCTCAAGCTCCCCGCGCACCCCGTGCGCGTCTACGGCGATCCGCGCCGGCTCGAACAGGCGCTGCTCAACCTGCTCTCCAATGCCCACAAGTTCTCGTCCACCGGCGGTCGGATCGAGCTGATCGTGGAGCGCGTGGCTGACGAGGCCCGCTGGACGGTTCGTGATCGAGGACCGGGCATCGAGCCGGGCGACATGGGGCGCTTGTTCGAGCGCTTCTTCGTCGGCCGCAGCGACGCCGGTGAGCGCGCCGCGGGCACCGGCCTCGGCCTGCCGACGGCGCTGGCCATCGCCCAGGCGCATGGTGGCCGGGTGGATGTCGACAGCCGGCCGGGTGGCGGCAGCGCGTTCACCCTCGCCGTCCCCGTCAGCGGGCCACAGGAGACGTCGGAGTGAGGATCCTGGTCGTCGACGACGAGCCGGACGTCATCGAGTCGGTGCGCATCGGCTTCGCACTCAACTGGCGCGAGATCGAGGTGCTTGGCGCGGCCAGCGGCGAGGCGGCGCTCGACACCGTTGAGCGCGAGAAGCCGGACATCGTGCTGCTCGACATCGGCCTGCCCGACATCGACGGCTTCGAGGTCTTGCGCCAGGTAAGGGAGTTCTCGGACGTGCCGGTGGTGATGCTGACCGCGCGTGACGAAGCGCTCGAGAAGGTCAAGGGCCTGGAGCTCGGCGCGGACGACTATGTCACCAAACCGTTCAACCACCTGGAGCTGATGGCTCGCGTTCGGGCCGTCCTGCGCCGGCTGAGCATGCCCACGCCGGTCTCGCGAGCCCCATCGTTTCAGTGGCTCGACCTCGAGATCGACTATGCCGCGCAGCAGGCGCGTCTCGCCGGGCAGCCGCTGGTCCTGACCCCGACCGAGTACAAGCTGCTCTACCACCTGGCCCGCAACCAGGGCCACGTGCTGCAGCACTCGACGCTGCTGGCCAAGGTCTGGGGTCGTGAGTACGTCGACGAGGTCGACTACCTGCGCGTGTACGTACGACGGCTCCGCGACAAGCTGGGCGACGATCCGGAGCGGCCGCGCTACATCCGCACCGAGCGCGGGCTGGGCTACCGGATGCTCGGGCCGTAGCGGCCGGCAAGAGTGCTGCGCGATGCTGGGCTACGCCCTACAGCAGTGACCCGCCGTCGCGCCCGCCCAGGGCAGCCGCGGCGCCACGAGCGCGGCAGCAATCAGTAATCAGCGGCGCCGAACAGGAACCCCATAAGTATGGGGTTGACGACCTCCGGCGAACGGATATCTGGCCGGTGACCGGAAACGGGCAGGATCTCCAGACGCGACCGCGGCATGCTTGCCGAGATGCGTTCGGCCAGCGAGACCGGCACTATGTCGTGCTCGCCGTGCAGGATCAGCGTTGGGCAGCCCACGGAGCCAAGCAAAGAGGCGGGAACCGACCAGTCGAGCTCGACCTCCTGCGTGGTGATGATCTCAGGCGTAGCCTCCATCCCGATTTCGATCATCTCCTCGATCACCTCTGTGGAGCCTGGCTCGGGAAAGACGCTGTGCATGAACGGCACGATGAAACCCGCCCAATCTGTGCGCAAGGCATCGAGGCGAGCCGGATCGATCGGACCGCTGCGGGGCTCCAGTTCCATGTACGAGGCGACGGACGCGATGCGGTCCACGCGGTCCGGGTGGTCGCTGGCCAGGATCAACGTCGCGTTCAGGCCTCGCGACGCAGTCACGACGGCGGGCCTCTGCAGACCATTGGCCTCCATCACCGCAAGCGCATCGGCGGCGTGATCGGGGAAGCTGTAGCCGCGGTCGGGCCGATCACTGGAACCGTGGCCGCGCGGATCGTAGGTGATCACAGTCGCGTAAGGCTCCAGAGCCACGACCTGGTGTCCGACGACGCGAGCGTCGACGAGGTTCCAGGTGGGCACGAACAGTATCTGGCGATCACCCTGCCCATAGCGGTACCAGGCTATCTGGACGCCATCCGGACTCGAGGCCTTGCCTTTCATCCGCGGACCCGGCCTGGGGATCACCGCCGGATGATAGGTGCCACGGCGCCCCGGTGCTGCACGCTGCTGGGAGTCACGAGCACATCACCGAGCAGAGCAGCCCGAACGTCGAGATCGCCACCCGCCCGCCATAACCGGCGCCGCCCCCCGTGGCGGCGCTTTCTCCTCGTCGTCGGGCCGTAGCGGCCGGCAAGAATGGTGGGCGATACTGGATTCGAACCAGTGACCTCGCGGATGTGAACCGCGCGCTCTAACCGACTGAGCCAATCGCCCCGATACGCCGCTGACGGCGACGGCCATTATCCGGCCGGCGGCCGAAGAGCGTCAACGACCGTCGCCGGTCGGTGTCCCAGCAGCCGTCAGCGCGGCCAGAGCAGCCGCACGAGCACGCCCATGATCAGCATCAGCACCAGCGGCGAGAAGTCGATCATGCCCGTCTGGGGCATCAGCCGCCGGATGGGCGCGAGCAGCGGCTCGGTCGTGTCATAGAGGAAGCGCGCGATCGGGCCCTCGAAACGCGGGTTGATCCAGCTGAGCAGGACACGGCCCAGGATCAGCAGCCACAACGCCGTCACGAGCAGCCAGACGAAGACGGAAAGGAAGGTCTGGACGTTCACCAGCGGCCGAGTATAGACGCGCTGCCGGGGCGATCGCCGGCGAGCCATACTGCCTCGGTGACAGAGCTCGCCACGACGCCCACCGCCCTCAGCACGCGTTTCTGGGAGCTGCTGCGTGAGCAGGTCGGGCGGGCAGTGGTGGGTGGCGAGGACGCGCTGCGCCTGGTCGCGGTGGCACTCCTGGCGGACGGGCATGTGCTCATCGAGGACCTGCCCGGCACCGGCAAGACGCTCCTCGCGCGGGCCGTGGCGCGCGCGCTCGCACTCCAGACAAGCCGAGTCCAGGGCACACCTGACCTGCTGCCCGTCGACATCACCGGCTCGAGCGTGTTCGAGGGCTCAGGTCTGCGCTTCGTCGCGGGCCCTGTCTTCACCAACGTGCTGATCGTCGACGAGATCAACCGTGCGACCCCGCGCACGCAGGCGGCGCTGCTCGAGGCGATGCAGGAGCGGCAGGTCTCGATCGAAGGCACGACCCGGCCCCTGCCCGCGCCGTTCATCATCCTTGCCACGCAGAACCCGATCGAGTTCGAGGGCACGTTCCCGCTGCCCCAGGCCCAGCTGGACCGCTTCCTGGTCCGCGCGCGCGTCGGTTACCCGTCCGTGGCGGGCGAGCGCGAGATCGCAAGCCGCTACCGCGCGGCCGCCGAGCCGCTCGACGCGATCACCCCCATCGCCGACGCCACGGCCGTGCTCGCGCTGCGCGAGCAGGTGCGCACGGTCCATGTAGCCGAAGCTGTCGAGTCGTACATCGTGGCGCTGGCGCGGGCCACGCGCGACCACGCGGACATCGAGCTGGCGGCCAGCCCGCGGGCGAGCGTGGCGCTGTACCGCGCGGCCCAGGCGGCGGCGACGCTGGCCGGTCGCGCCTTCGTCACGCCTGACGACGTCAAGTCCGTCTGCGTGCCGGTGCTCGCCCATCGGCTGGTCATCGACCTCGAGAGCGGGCTCCATGGGACCACCGCCGAGTCGGTCGTCGAGATGATCCTGGGCCGCGTGCCTGCGCCGCCGCTGCCGGAGGGCTGACGGCCGTGCCCCTGGGCATGGGAGTGGCGGTGCTGCTGATCGTGCTGGGTGCGTGGTTGCGCCTGCCGGCGATCATCGTCCTGGGCATCGTCGTCGCCGGCGCGGCACTGGTCCACTCGATCTGGGCACGCCACGGGTTGGGAGGGGTCACCTACGCCCGCCGCCTCTCGCGCACGCGCGTCGCTTGGGGCGAGGAGATCCCGATGGCGATCGAGGTCTGGAACGGCAAGCGCCTGCCGCTGGCCTGGCTGAGCGCGGAGGACATGACGTCAGACGGGGTGTACCTGCGCGATCGGCCGCTGGTCGAGAGCGACGAGCAGCGGCAGGTGCTGCGCAACACCTGGACGTTGGCTCCGTTCGAGCGGGTAGTGCGCCACGTGTGGGTGTCAGGCGATCGGCGCGGGCTGTTCACGATTGGCCCGACCGAGCTGGCGGCCGGCGACCTGTTCGCGCGGCAGGCCGCCCGGAGCGAGGTCGATCGGGTAGACCGCTTCCTGGTCTGGCCGCGCGTCGTTCCGGCGCCGGACCTCGCCCGAGCTGATCGCTGGGGCGAGCTCGAGCGTGCCCATGCGGGCCTGCTCGAGGACCCGACGCGTTTCGCGGGCGTCCGCACCTACAGCCCGGGCGACCCGCTGCGCCGGCTGCACCATCGAACCAGCGCCCGGCTGCGCGAGCCGGTGACCAAGCGCTTCGAGCCGGCCCGGGAGCGGCAGGTGCTGATCGCCCTGGACGTCCGGCCGGCGGAGGGGCCGTACTGGCTGCCCGCCGATGCAGACAGGCTGGAGGAGCTGTGCGTCATCGGGGCGTCGCTGACCCGGGCCCTGGCCGACGATGAGGCGACGTTCGGCCTGACGGTCGCCGGTTACACCTACTCGCGCGAGCGCTTCGCCGATGTCGCGCTGGGCCGTGGGCCCGGCCATGCCGCGCGCGTGCTCGACGTACTGGCCCGCCTGTCGCAGCATGCCTCGGCGCCGTTCGAGGTGCTGCTGGCGCGTATCCCGCGGCGCTTCAGCGCGGGCACGACGGTGCTGGCGGTCACGCTGCGTGATCCGTTGGCCTTCGCAACGGCGTTCTCAGGCCTGCGCCGATCAGGCTTCAGCGTCGCGCTGCTGGCCTGCGGCCCCGGCGCGGCCGGACGGGCGCGAAGCGCTCGCGCGGCTGGCTTCACGGCCCGCGCCGCAGAGCTCGACGGCGACTGGCGGACGGCGACTCGTCTGGCGGCCACCAGGTGATCGGCGGCGGGGGCCGCGGCAGTCGTCCGGCGAACGACGACGAAGATCCGCCGACCACCTGGCGGGGGAGCGAGCTGCTGCCCCTGGGCCTGGCGTTCATCGCCGAGGCGGCGTGGCTGTCAGTCTTGGGCGGCGTCGTCCAGGGATTCGTGAAAGCCGACCCGGTCGTCGGCCTCCTGCCCATGACGGCGTTCGTCGCGGCCGGGGCCGTCTGCGCGCGGCTGGCCGGACCGCGGCTCGGGGCCTGGTGGCCGCTGGCGGTCGTCGGGCTGACCATCGCCGGCTCGCTGGCGGGCGTGATGCTGTCGGCCGGTGCGCAGGCGATCGTATCGGCCCGCGGGCTGGGCGCCATCGGCGACGCGCTGCTGGTCAACCTAGGTGGCGTGCTGGCCGGCGCGGCCGTGCTGCGTGGCACCGCCTACGGCGTGGCCGGCATCTCTGCCGAGCGGCTCGAGCGATTGCTGGTCGCCGGCATGGCACTGATCGTCGGGGCGGCGATCGTCGGCGGGCTGGCAGTTGAGCCCTGGCGCGGGCGCTTCATCGCCGACGCCGCCTTGGCGGCACTCGTCTTCGTCACCGCCGGCACGGTTGCCCTGGCGCTTCGCCGCCAGGTAGCCGAAGACAGGGACCGCGGCGCGGACTGGCAGCGCAACCCAAAGTGGGTGGCGCTGCTGGTGGCCGTGGTGGTAACCCTCGCCGCGCTGGCGGCGATGTCGGCAGGACTGGTACGGCCGGCGCTCGAGGTTCTGATCGGGGTCAGCATCATGCCGCTGATCGTGCTCGGCCTGATCTTTGGCTGGACCCGACGCGGCGTGTATGCGGCGCTCGCTTTCGCCGGCATCGCGGGGGTCGTGGTGCTGGCCTTCCACCTGCTCGGCGGAGCCGACCTGCCGTCGATCCTGCGGCCTGGTGCCCCGGAACTTGCCGAGACGCCGCCGGCGGGTGAGCTGGAGCCGGCCGTCGCGACCTTAGGCGTCGGGCTGACCCTGCTGCTGGCGGCGATTGCGATCTATGTGCTCGCGCGGCTGTGGTCGCGGCGCCGGGCAGGCGCCGAGGATGACCCGACGGAGGAGCGCTCCATCGACCGCCCGGCCGCGGCTGCGGCCGGGCGCGCCGGCAGGTCGCGCTTCCGACTGCCCTGGCAGCGGGCCCCGCGCGACGCGGTCGGCGCGTACCGTCTGCTGCTGCGCGAGATCGAGGAGCGCGACGTCGTGCGACGTCAGGCATGGGAGACGCCGCGCGAGCATGCTGCCCGGCTTCGGCGCGAGGAGGTCGGAGGGCTGCCGCTCGAGCTGCTCGCCGCCGACTATGGCCTCGTCGTCTTCGGCGATACGAGCCTGACCGAGCGCGAGCAGCGCCGTGCGGTGGCGCGCTGGCGAGTCCTGCGTCGAACGCTGCACGCGCCGCCGCCGCCGGACCTGGCCGACGGCTGAGCCAGCGTCACCCGAACAGCGCCCGGCCGATCCTGACTATGGTCGCGCCCTCCTCGATGGCGATCTCGAAATCGTCGCTCATGCCCATCGACAGCCCTGCGCCCAAGCGTGACTCGGCTGCGCGCAGCTGCGCCGACAGCTCGCACAGGGCGCGGAACGCAGTGCGCACCTGGGGCTCTCCCGCGCCCAGCCGGCCGATGGTCATCAGCCCGCGCAGCTCCAGCCCATCCAGCGCGGCCAGCGCGGGCAGCACCGCCGCGAGCCCAGCCGGCGTGAAGCCGGCCTTGGCCGGGTCGGCGCTGACGTTGACCTGGAGGTGGACGGGCAACCGCGCCCGTCCACTGTCTGTGGCCAGCCGGGCCAGCCGGTCCGCGAGGTCGAGCGAATCGACCGAGTGCAGCTCGTCGAACAGCGCCACCGCCCGGGCGGCCTTGTTCGACTGCAGCCGACCGACCATGTGCCAGCGCGCGCCGGCAACGAGCGGCACCTTGGCTTCTGCTTCCTGGACGCGGTTCTCGCCAAGGTCGCCCAGGCCGATGGCGACGGCATCGCTCAGCCGGTCGGCGGGCACGCCCTTGGTGACAGCGACCAGCAGCACATCGTTCGGGTTGCGGCCGACGCGCGCGCAAGCGGCGGCAGTTCGCTCCAGGACGTGGTCGCGGGCGCGCGCGAGCGCCGCGCGCGAGTCGGTCAGCGGTTGCGGCGCAGGAAAGCCGGGATGTCGAGGTCCTCGACCTCGGCCGATGCCGCGGCCGGGCGCCGGCCGCCATCCATCCGGTCAACGCTGCTGCGGCTGGAGACGGGCGCCAGCGAATTGGCGGACGGCGTGTCAGGCGTGACCGGGATGGCCGTCGCCCCGCGCTCGCCGAGCGATCTGACGAGGCTCGCCACCTCGCGGTCAGGCCCGCGCATGGCGGCCATGATCTCGGCCGTGCTGGGCACCTGGCCGGCGGCTCGATCGCGCTTGCGCGAGGCGTCGAAGCCGGTGGCGATGACGGTGATCGCCACGTCGTCGCCCATCCGCTCGTCGATGACCGTGCCGAAGATGATGTTCGCCTCCGGGTCGGCCGTGCCGCGGATGATCTCCGCCGCTTCATCGACCTCGAACAGCCCGAGGCTCGTGCCGCCGGTGACGTTGAAGAGCACGCCCTGCGCGCCGGCGATGTTGATCTCCAGCAGCGGGCTGGCGATCGCATCCTGGGCGGCCTTGGCGGCACGGCCCTCGCCCGACGCGCGGCCGATGCCCATCAGCGCCGAGCCGGCGTCCTTCATCACCGTGCGCACGTCGGCGAAGTCGAGGTTGATCAGCCCGGGCACGGTGATCAGGTCGCTGATCCCCTGCACGCCCTGGCGCAGCACGTCGTCGACGACGCGGAAGGCGTCGACGATCGAGGTGTCCTTCTCGACGACATCCTTCAGCCGATCGTTGGGGATGGTGATCAGCGTGTCGACCTTGTCGCGCAGCTGCTCGGTCGCCTTCTCGGCGTTGAGCCGGCGGCGGGCGCCCTCGAAGGCGAACGGCTTGGTCACGACGCCGATCGTCAGCGCACCAAGGTCGCGCGCGATCTCGGCGATTACCGGCGCCGCGCCGGAGCCCGTGCCGCCACCCATGCCGGCGGTGATGAAGACCATGTCCGAGTCCTTGAGCGCCTCGTAGATCTTCTCGGCGTCCTCTTCCGCGGCGCGCTGGCCGATGCCGGGATCGCCGCCGGCGCCGAGGCCGCGGGTGATCTTGTCGCCGATGCGGATCTTGTGCGGCGCGTCCGACTGGAGCAGGGCCTGGGCGTCAGTGTTGACCGAGATGAACTCGACGCCCATGAGCTCGGCGCGGATCATCCGGTTGACGGCGTTGCTGCCGCCCCCGCCAATGCCGATGACCCGGATCAGCGCAAAGTTCTCCGAGTCGGAACGCAGCGGCATCGGTAGACCCCTCCCCAAAGTGGGTTGCAATGAGCGATTTCGGACCAGTCGGACGGGGCCGTCGCTGGTGCTAGCGGCCGCCCCCTATGGCTCGGCAGTATAGACCGCGAGGCGGCCGCGGGCTGGTCAACTTACGCCGTCCGTGCGGGCATTTTGGGCGTTCGGGCGGGCAGTGTGGAAAGAGTGTGGACAGCCTTCGGCAGCAAAGCGGCTCGATGCTCATGGAACGAGCGAGCTCGACCGATATCCAGCGCCGAGCGCCTCGGAGTCGGTTGCCCGGCTGTTCTGCTCGTCCAGCGAGCCACCTGGCCCAGGACGCCATTCGATCTGAGCAAGCGACGGGCCCTTCGTGCTGATTGGCTCGCCAGGTGAGCACCCCGATGCCTTACGGGTCCGTGGCCGTGCGACGGCGCGGATCTGCGCTGAGTCGCTCACCGGGTGAGCCCGCGACAGAGGCGCCCCGGCCCGAAGCCTCAGCCGGGCAGAAAGCTGAGGCTGACCGTGCGGCTGGCGTTGTCCGCATTCGGGTCGAGCAGCGCGATCGACTGCCAAGTTCCGAGCGCCAGCCGGCCACCCTCCACCGGCACCACGACCGACGGCGGGACGAGCAGCGGCAGGACATGATCCGCACCATGGCCGGCGGAGCCGTGCCTGTGCCGCCAGCGGCCCTCCTCGCGCGGCAGCAGCGCGTCGAGCGCGGCCATCAGGTCATCGTCGCTGCCCGCCCCGAGCTCCATCACCACCACGCCGGCCGTCGCGTGGGCTACGAACACGAGCAGCGCACCGTCGCCCTCGCCGGCGACGAACTCGGCGCACTCGGCGGTGATGTCGAACAGCCCGCGCCGCGCGCCGGTCGCGAGCCGCAGCTGGCGCCGCTTCACTCGGGGGCCGCTGCGCGCCTAGGGGAAGAGGCCGCGGAACCAGTCGCGCAGCCGGCCCATCGCGCCCGCTGACGGCGCCGATTCGAAGCGCAGCGGCTCGTAGCCGCGGACGGTGCGCGCGCCCCACAGCAACAGGCCGATGGAGGTCGAGTAGGCCGGCGTCAGCAGGTGGTCGGTCAGGCCGCCGACACCCGTCGGACCGGCCACCCGGACCGGCATCTGGAGCACCTCGCGACCGAGCTCGGCCGTGCCCGCCAGCTGCGCCGCGCCGCCGGTCAGGACGAGCCCTGCGGGCAGCATGCCGCGGTTGCCGGCGCGCTCGATCTCCTCGCCGATCTTCTCGAAGACCTCGCGCATGCGTGCCTCGATGATGCTCGCCAGCTCCATCCGCGACGCCGTCCGGCCGACGCCCTCGCCGATGTCCTCGACGTTGACCTGCTCGTCCTTGCCAACGAGCGTCGGGTCGGCCGCGCCGTGGCTGATCTTGAGCGCCTCCGCCGCGGCGAGGCTGGTCTTGAGCCCGATGGCCACGTCGTTGGTGACGTTGTTGCCGCCCAGCGGCAGGACCGCCGCATGGAAGGGCGAGCCGTCGAGGAACAGCGCGAGGTCGATCGTGCCGGCGCCAAAGTCGGCGACGGCGACGCCCAGCTCGCGCTCTGTCTCGGTCAGCACGGCGTCGGCCGAGGCGAGCGAGCTGGCGACCAACTCGTCGATGCGGACCTCGCTGCGCTCCACGCACTTGGTCAGGTTCTGGACCGCGGTCGCGCTCGCGTGGACGATGTGCGTCTCGACCTCGAGCCGGACGGCGCTCATGCCCAGCGGGTCCTTGACACCCTCCTGGCCGTCGACCACGAAGCCGCGCGGCAGGACGTGCAGCACCTCCCGATTCGAGGGGATGGTGACCGCGCGAGCGACCTCGGTCGCGCGCTCGATGTCCTCGTGGCTGACCTCTCGCCGCGGCCCGCTGACCGCCACCGCGCCGCGCGAGTTCTCGCTCTCGACGTGGTTGCCGCCGACGCCCACGATGGCCGACTCGACACGGTAGCCCGACAGCCGCTCCGCCTGCTCGCGTGCGGCGCGGATCGAGCTGACCGTCTGGTCGATGTTGATGACAACGCCCTTCTTGAGCCCGGCCGAGGGCGGGGCCCCCTTGCCGATGATCGTCAGGCTGCCGTCACGCGTGACCTCGCCGATGAGCACGACCATCTTGCTTGTGCCGACGTCGATCGCGACGAGCACTGCTTCGCGTTCCACCGCTCCCCTTCCCGATCAGGCCGCTGTGCCGGCTGCGGCCGGTCGGCCGCCGGCTACATTCTGGAAGATGCGGCCGCGCGGCGTTGGCCGTGCGCGGAATGTGCCACAGCGGTCCTCCGATGGCGCCAGGAAGACCATCTCGATCTCCGTCTCGGAGCTGGCCAGCAGCGAGCGCAGGCATTGGACCTGCTGGTCGATCATCGCCGTCGGGCGCAGGTTCGGCGTGTAATGGCCAAAGACGGCGCGCCAGCTCATGGGCGACCGGGCGCTCAGCACCCAGCCGTGCTCGTCCTCGACCTCGAGCTCCAGGCCGCTCGCCCGGCTGCCGAGGAGCGGCGGCGTGAGGGCGGCTAGGCGAAGCGCCGCCGCGAGATCGATCGAATCGATCCGCGAGCCGATCTCAGGAGCGGCCGCGCCGGTCCGGCGGTCGGTCACTGCCGGCAGCTCTGTCAGCGGCTCGCTGGCCGGGCTGATCACGACCCCGTCAGCGTCGACCAGCAGGCCCTGCGTGCCGACCTGCCACGTAAGGACAGGCACGCGCTCGGTGACGCTGATGGCGAGCGCACCGGTCAGCCCGGCCCGGATGTCGACGCTGGCCACGGCCGGCAGCTCGACCAGCTCGCGCGCCAGGGCGGCCGTGCGCAGCCGGAAGATGTTCGGCCGCTCGTCGACGACCGGGTCGAGGATGGCGCTCGCGGCCTGCGCCGGGGTGTGGTGCAGGCCCTTGACGGTCACGGCCGCCGGATCGAGCTCGAAGCGATCTGGCGCCGTCAGCCAGTTGAGCGAGGCGCTGGCGCCGAGCATCAGCAGCGCTCCGAGCAGGCGGCTGAGGTTGAACAGCCCGCCGCCCGACCGGCTCTGCCGGCGGCCACGCCGGCCGGCGACCGGCCGCAGGAAGGAGGGCCGCATCCGGCGGCTCAGGCCAGCTTGTCGGCGATCGCCCGCGCTGAGCGCAACGCGGTGCCGTCAGCGCCCTGGACGGTGAACTGCCGCCCGCGGCCGGACCTCGCCTCGTCGATCAGGTCGCGCAGCTGCTGCAGGAAGCTGATACCGCGCTCCTCCCAGAAGTACTTGGCCATTGCCCCAGGGATGGTGTTGATCTCGTTGACCCAGACCTCCTCGCCGGCCAATAGGAAGTCGATCCGGGCCACCGAGCGGACGAGGCTGACCTGCGCCACCAGCCGCGCCGCATCCAACACCTGCCGCTCGACCTGCGGCGGCAGGCTGGCCGGCAGCTCGCGCCGAGCGCCCTCAAGGCCCTCTCCCTGAAGGTATTTCTCGGCGTAGCTGTAGATCCGCTCGCCGGCGTCGCCGGCCGGCCGCAGCGGCCGCTCGATGGCGGAGACCTCGAGCGCGGGATGCGTGCGCACTGACACGTTGACGTCGACCGCGTCACGGCGGTACGGCTCGATCACCGCGCCGTCGCGCAGCAGCGGCTGGCTGCGCACCAGCGCCGCCGCGGTCGCGGCGTCGTCGACGACATGGATGCCGATCGACGAACCGCCGAAGCGCGGCTTGACGATGTACGGCGGCTCGAAGGCCGGCGGCGGCGAATCGGCGGTGAGTGCCAGGCGCGGCAGCGCCGGGCAGCCGGCGGCCGCCAGTAGGTCGTGGAAGGCGAGCTTGTCCATGCCCAGGAAGGCGCCGGCGGCAGTCGGCCCCGTGTAGCGCACGCCGGCCAGGTCGAACGCGCCCTGCAGCGTGCCATCCTCGCCCGGCCCGCCATGGCAGCAGTTGACAACGACCTCAATGTCGAGCGGCTGGCGGCGCAGGCCGCCCTCGCTGAAGAAGCCGCCGTCGCCGCCCACCCGCAGGGCGATCGCGCGCGAGCCGCGCGGCGGACCCTCTAGGAAGCCCTCGGCCTCGGTCGTCACGGGGACCTCGTGCCAGTCACCGGCCTTGGTCCAGTACAGCGCGGCCACGTCGTGCCCGCCGCCGGCGAGGGTGCGCGCGGCCTGGAGCCCGGTCAGGATGCTGACGTCATGCTCGGGCGACGGGCCGCCAAAGACCACTCCGATCCTGCTCAAGTCTTCCTCATCTCTGTTCTGGCCTCAGGGATACGTGTCGGGCAGGTCGTTCTCGTACAGCACGGCGTCTGCGGGCCCGAGGTTGGCCCGTACCCAGGCAACGGCCTGCTCGCGGCGATCGAAGACGTGAACCTGCGCCCTTCCGCCGCGCGCGCCGCGCAGCAGCGCCGGCCGGTTCGTCCGGTTGACCAGCAACAGGTCATCAGCCACTTCCGCAGCGGCGCGGGCGAAGGCCTCGTTCTCGGTCGCTTGAACGGAGCCCAGCTCGATCATGCCCGGCGTGACCACGGCCCGGCGCCTGGCGTCGACTCGCTGCAAGGCAGCCAGTGCGGCACGGCTGCCGGCCGGATTCGAGTTGTAGGTGTCGTCGATGACCGTCGCCCCATTCGCGGCCGATGCTACTTGGAGCCGGTGCTCGGCGCTGGTCAGCCCGGGCAGGGCGTCCGCGATCGTCGCCTCCGGCACGTCCAGTGCGATCGCGACGGCGACGGCACAGGCGACGTTGATGGGCTGGGCCGTGGCGCCCGGCAGTGCCGCGAGCTCGCGGCCGCGGACGCTGAGGTGGAGCGTGCCGCCCTCGTCGAGCGAGGCGTGGACGTCGGCCGTCGGATCGCGCTCCGAGCAGCGCCAGACGACCTTCTCCGGGCCCAGCGCGTCGGCCACCGCCGCCAGGCCGTGGCCATCGACGTTGAGCACGCACACCCGGGCGCGCTCGAGGATCTCTGACTTGGCCCGCACGATCGCGTCAAGGCTGCCCATCCGCTCCAGGTGGACCGGCCCGATGGCGGTGATGACCGCGACATCGGGCGGTATCCAGCGGCAAAGCTGCGCGATCTCGCCGGCGCCGTAGGTGCCCATCTCGGCCACGAAGACGTCCGTCCCCGGCAGCAGCTGCTCGTTGATCGCGCGCGCCAGGCCGCCGGTGTTGTTGTAGCTGGCCGGCGAGGCGACGACGGTCCGCACCGGGGCCACGAGCTGGCGCACGTAGCCTTTGGTGGTCGTCTTGCCGTACGACCCCGTGATCGCCACGACCGTCGGCCCGACCTGCCTGAGGCGCCGCGTCGCGCGCCCGACGAAGACCCTCATCAGCCGCGCCTCGATCGGCCGGCTGATCGCTCCGGCGAGGTCGACGATGACTGGCTGAAGCAGCGCCAGCTGCGCGCCGCCCACGACCAGCGCGTGCAGCGGCGCCAGCTCGAGCACCACCGCGACCAGCGTGACGACGGCTAGCAGCACCGTGTTGACCAGAAGCAGCACGATCGCCAGGCGGACCAGCCGGCGGCTCCAGGCAAGTGGCGCCGTCCGCCCGCGCACGCTCAGCCCGAGTGGCCCGACCGCAGCTGCAGCCGCGGTCAGCAGCGCCGCCCAGGGCGTGACCGGCGCCAGCAGCGCACCCACAACCGCAACCCCGAGCAGCACCAGGTTGACCGGCATGCCCAGCCACCAGCGCCGCGCGAAGCGCACTGCCGCCGGGTAGTACTGGTCGCGCTGGACGATGCGCAGCCAGCGCAGCGCGGCCAGCGCGCCAGCCGCCAGGCAGGCCAGGACGATGCCGAGCTCAGCCACCCGCCAGCAGCTCCTCGATCGCGCGCCGCAGCTCGGCCGGCGCGCTGCGCGTCACGAAGTGCCCGTGGCCCTCGAGGACCGTCAGCTCCGCCCGCTCGCCCAGCCGCTCCGCGGCGCGGCGGGCGACGTCGGCCGGCGCTGCCTCGTCGTCAGCTCCCCAGACCAGCCGGACCGGGCAGCGCACCTGGGCGAGGGCGTCGTCGTACTCCTCGTTGACGGCCTGCACGAGGACGCCACGCATGGTCGGGCTGGCGGCGCGGTAGTCAGCCGAGCCGTAGCGCCGGCGCAGCCGTTCCATCCGCGCATCCCCAACCAGGCCCAACCGGTGGAGCACGCGGTACAAGCGGTAGATCGGGCTCGCGCCGCGCGCCGCATTCGATCGGCGATACAGCGGCACTCCGGTCAGCACCAGGCCGGCGACCGCGTCCGGCCGACGCGCGGCTAGCCGGACGGCCACCCGACCGCCGAACGAGTGCCCGACGACGACCGGCCGCGACCCGATCTCGGGCAGCGCCCGCTCCACGGCTGCGGCGTAGTCGTCGGAGCTCCACGCTGCCGCCGGCTCGGGTGAGGCGCCGAAGCCGGGCAGGTCGAGCGCCACCGCGTCGAGGCCGGCCAGAATCGCGTCGAAATCGGCGCCGCTGCGCCCCCAGCCGTGCAGCGCCAGCGCGCGCGCCGGCAGGCTGCCGTGGACGCGGCCGAAGAGCCGGCCCTCGTCGAAGGCGCGTAGCGTCATTGCCAGCCCGACCAGTCGCCGGCAAAGACGATCTCGAAGCGCAGCTCGGTGGCGTGCTCGCGAAGCACGGCCTCGCGCACCTGCTCGGCGAGCCGGCGGACGTCGGCGGCCGTGCCACCGGCGTCGTTGACGATGAAGTTGGCGTGCTTCTCGCTGACCACGGCACCACCGACGCGGAGGCCTTTCATGCCCAGGCCATCGATCAGCGCTCCGGCCGACAAGCCGTCAGCCGGGTTGCGGAAGACGCTGCCCGCCGAGGGCATGCCCAGCGGCTGGTGCGCCTGCCGCCAGCGACGGATCTCGTCGAGCCGCTGGCCGACGACCGCCGGCTCCGCTGGCAGCAGGTCGAAGGCTGCCCACGTGACCACCTCCGGCCGGTCGGGCGGGGAGTGCTTCAGCGCGCTGTCGCGGTAGGCCAGCGCCAGGCCGTCGGCGTCGAGCTCGACCTCGCTGCCATCGGCGCGCATGACGCTGGCTACGGCCAGCACGCCGCGGACGTCCGCGTCGTGGGCGCCGGCGTTGGCCCACACGGCGCCGCCGACGGTGCCCGGGATGGCCAGCCCGAACTCGAGGCCGGACAGGCCTTCGCTCCGGCCGAGCGTCGCCGCCTTGGCCATCGGCAGGCCCGAATCGGCGACCAGCCGCGATCCCTCGAAGCGGTATCCCTGGGCGCGGTTGTAGATCACCAGCCCGCGGATGCCCTTGTCGCTGATGACCAGGTCAGAGCCGCGACCGAGGATGAAGTGGGGCAGCTCGCGCTGGCGGGCGAAGCGGATCAGGGCGCGCAGCTCGAACAGGTTGTGGATCTCGGCGAACAGGTCCGCCGGCCCACCGACGCGCATTGTCGTGAAGCGCGCCAGCGGCTCGTTGCGCGACGTCTTTACGCCGATCCGGCGCTGCACGTCCGTCCCCAGCCGGCCGAGCGCGGCGTCGTCGAGGGCGGCGCTCAAGCGCCGACCCGGGAGAGCTGGTCGATCCGTTCGGGGCTGGGCAGCGGCCGGCGCTCCGCCATCGCGAGCGCGAGCTCGGCCACGGCCGCGGCCGCGCCCGGCCGGCCCAGGGATCGCGCTGCTGCCTGCATCCGGGCCAGCGCCGCCGGCTCGTCGAGCAGCCCTGCCGCTCGGCGCAGCGCCGCGGCGTCGAAGTCCTCATCGGCCACGACCAGCGCCGCGCCGGCCTCGGCCAGAAGACGGGCATTGGCCAGCTGGTGGCCGCTGGCGTGAGGGTACGGCACGATCACGATCGGCCGTCCCAGGGCGGCCGTCTCGGCGAGCGTCGAGGAGCCGGCCCGGCCGACGACGAGGTCGGCCGCGACCAGCGCCGCGGCCATCTCGCGGTCGATGAACGGGAACGGCCGGTAACGCGGTCGCTGCTCGGGCGGCAGCGCCTCGCGCCGGCGCAGCGCCTCGCCGTAGCCAGTCTCGCCGCAGACATGCACGACGCACGCCCGGGCGAGCAGCTCAGGCAGCGCGGCAGCGACAGCGTCATTGAGCCGGCGCACGGCCTGTGAGCCACCGAAGACGAGGATCACCGGCGTGTCCGCGGGCAATCCCAGCGCCGCTCTTGCCGAACCGCCATCAAGACCCGCAAACGAGCGGATCGGCGTGCCCGTCACGAAGCACCGTCCGGGCAGCTGCTCACACGTCTCAGCGAAGCTGACCGCGAGGGCGCCGGCCAGCCGGGCCGTCGCTCGCACGCTCCGGCCGGCGACGCTGTTGCCTTCCCAGACCAGCGTCGGGATGCGCAGCAGCGCGGCCGCCAGCAGGACCGGGATGGAGAGGTAGCCGCCGGTGCTGAAGATGACCTGCGGCCGCCAGCGCGCCAGCCGCCAGCCGGCCTGCGGCACGGACAGCAGCAGGCGCAGCGGGTCAAGAAGCGTATGGATCGAGAGGTCGATGGAGCGCAGCGAGCGCAGCCACAGCCGGTCGAGCTCGATGCCCGTGGTGGGCACGATCCGGCCCTCCAGGCCACGCCGCCCACCGAGCCAGCGGATGTCGAGGTCAGGCGCGCGCTCGCGCAGGCTGCGGGCGACGGCCAGGGCGGGGTAGATGTGGCCGCCCGTTCCTCCGGCGGCGATGAGGATCCGCATCGTTCCAGGTGCCTCGGTCTTGGGTCTCGCGGGAGATCGAGAGCAGGATACCGACGGCGATGAAGCTGACCACCAGCGACGAGCCGCCGGCGCTGACGAATGGCAGGGTGATGCCGGTGATCGGCAGCAGGACAACCACCACGCCGATGTTGATGAAGGCCTGCAGCACCAGCCAGGCGGTGATGCCGGCGGCCAGCAGGGCTCCGAAGGTGTCCGGCGCGGAAAGCGCAACGCGCACACCGCGATAGGCCAGCAGCAGGTAGGCGCCGATGACCGCCAGCCCGCCGATCAGGCCGAGCTCCTGGCCGATGACCGCGAACACGAAATCGTTCTGCGAGGCCGGCAGGTGGAGCGCGCCGGGCTGCCGGCTCTCTCCCAGCCCGATGCCCGTCAGCCCGCCCATGCCCAGCGCGAGCAGGCCCTGCACGGTGTGGAAGCCGATGCCCTGCGGATTGGCCCACGGATCGAGGAACGCCTCGACTCGTGCCATCTGGTAGGCGTTGTTGGTGACGACGTAGACCAGCGCCGCGACGCCGGCCGGCGCGAGCAGGGCCAGCTGCCAGAGGCTGCCGCCGGCAAGCACGAACATCGTCAGCGCGGTGAGCGCCAGCACGCCGGTGGTGCCCAGGTCCGGCTCGAGGATGACCAGCCCAAGGATCGGCCCGACGATCAGCAGGAAGGGCACCAGCCCGTCCAGGATCGAGCCTGCCCGCGTCCCCTTGCGCGCCAGCCAGTGGCCGAGGTAGATGACCAGCGCCAGCTTCGCGAACTCGGCCGGATGCATCGCCGGCAGCGGTCCAACCTGGAGCCAGCGCATCGAGCCGCCACCCTCGATCGGGCGCAGGATGCCCGGGATGGCCGGCAACAGCACCGCCACCAGCAGGACCAGCGCGGCGACGTAGCCCAAGAGCGAGACGTGCCGCAGCCAGCGGTAGTCGATGCGCATCATGACCGCCATCGCGACCAGCCCGAGCACCGCCCACATCGCCTGTGGCGCGACGACGGCGAACGTATCGCCGCTGCGCATCAGCGCACCCGCGCCGGAGGTCGAATAGACGGCCAGGATGCCCAGCGCAGCCAGTGCCATCGTCGTCAGCGCGATGACATAGTCAGGCTCGTGGCGCTCGCGCTGCGGGCCTTTGGCCACGCGCGTGACCGGCCGCGCAGCCAGCGGTCGGCGAGGCAGCGCGGCGGCCGTCATCCGGCCCTCCCCGAGCGCGCCGCGAGCCGGCGCACCGCATCACGGAAGGCCTGCCCGCGGGCGGCGTAGTCAGGGAACATGTCGAAGCTGGCCGCGGCCGGGCTGAGCAGCACTGTCGCCTCCGCGTCGGCATTCGGGGCACGGTCACGCAGCGCGCGCCGAGCCAGCTCGGCGGCGCGCTCGACTGCGCGCGGCAGGTCCGGCGCGAGCTCCACCTGTGGCGCCCCGGCGCGCGAGAACAGCTCGGCCATCTGCGGGCCGACCTCGCCGATCAGCACCGTCGCCGTGGCGCGCTGTGCGACCTCGGCGGCCAGCTCATCGAGCTCGACGTCCTTGCCCCGGCCGCCGGCGATCAGCACCAGCGGCGGCTCGAAGGCGCGCAGGGCGGCGATCACCGCGTCCGGCTGGGTGCCGCTCGAATCGTTGATGAAGCGCACGCCGTCCTGCACGGCTACCGTCTCGAGCCGGTGCTCGACGCCCCCGAAGCCGGCCACGGCGCGCCGGATGGCGTCCGGCGCGATTCCGCAGAGCAGGCCGACGCACACCGCCGCCAGCACGTTGCTGGTGTTGTGGTGGCCGGGCACGGGCACGTCGTCGAGCGGCAGGATGCGGCCCCCCGGGCCGGCCATTGCCTCCCCTCCGCCGACGCGCGCCAGCCGTTGCAGACGGTCGGCGACCACCCAGCCGCCTTCCACCCCAACACCCCCCGCTGGCACCTCATGGCGGCTATAGCGGACGCTCGGCGCGACCGTCAGCTCGCCGTAGACGCGGCTGACCGGGTCCTCGTCATTGAGCACGAGCGCGCCGTCCGGCAGGAGCAGCTCTGCCAGCCGCTGCTTGACCCGTCGGTAGGCCGCCAGGCTGCCGTGGCGGTCGAGGTGGTCGCTGCTGACGTGCGTGTAGACGGCGATGTCAGTCCCGCGCGAGAGCGTCGGCAGCTGCAGCTCGGACAGCTCGAGCACGACGCGCTGGTCGGCGCTCATCGTTGGCAGCCGCTCGACGAGCGGCGTGCCGATGTTGCCGCCCAGGTGGACGGGCACCGGGCCGGCGGCGAGCACGGCAGCGCTGAGCGAGGAGGTCGTGGTCTTGCCCTTGGTGCCGGTCACGCCGACAGTCAGCGCCGGGCACAGCCGCAGGAACAGGTCGACCTCGCTGACCACCGGCACCCTGCCTTCAGCCTCGAGCGCGGCCAGCGCGGCGCGCAGCCGCGGCTCTGTCGTCGGGTAGCGGCTGTTGACCGAGGGCGAGGTGGCGACCAGCGCCTGCCCGGCCAGGGCCTCGGCCGGGTTGACGTCGGGGCCGAGCAGCGCCCTGTATCGCCGCTCGCCGAGCTGCTCGAGCTGGCCTCTCAACTCCTCCGCCGGTTGGCCGTCGTAGACCGTGACCTGGGCGCCCTGATCGGCCAGGAAGCGAGCCAGCGCCACGCCACTGCGCGCCAGCCCCAGCACGGCCACCGGCCGGCCTGTGAACGAGCCCAGCTTGAGCCGCGTGAGGTCGATCGCTGCAGGCTCCGACACCGTGCTCACCGGTTGACCAGAGTGGCGAAGAAGAACGTCACGCCGAGCATTGCCGCCAGCACAGCGACGATCCAGAAGCGGAGCGTGATCTTCTCCTCGTCCCAGCCGGCCAGCTCGAAGTGGTGGTGCAGCGGCGCCATTCGGAAGACGCGCCGGCCGGTCAGCTTGAAGGCGCCGATCTGGATCACATCCGAGCCGACCTCGAGCACGAATATGATGCCAATCAGCGGCAGCAGCATGATCTGGCCGGTGATCAGCGCCATCACGGCCAACGTCGCGCCCAGCGCCAGTGACCCCGAATCGCCCATGAACACCTGCGCCGGATGGACGTTGAACCACAAGAAGCCGAGCAGCGCACCGATCAGCAGCGCGCACATGATCGCCAGGTTCGGCTGGGGGAGCGGGTTGAGCAGAGCGATGATCATGTAGGCCACGAAGGCGAAGATCAGCGTTCCGCCGGCCAGGCCGTCGAGGCCGTCCGTGAAGTTGACCCCGTTGGTCGTTGCTACGATCGCGAACGCGGCGAAGGTGATGTACGCCCAGTCAGGCAGCGCCACCGCGCCGATAAACGGCACGGCGACGCCCGTGATGGCGTAGGTGCGCTGGATCTGCCAGGCGATCGCCACCGCCACGACGACCTGCCAGAGGAGCTTCTGCCGGATGCGGATGCCCTCGCCGGTCTTGGCGTTGAAGTAGTCGTCGACCGCCCCCAGTGCCCCGACGGCGAGCAGCGTCAGCATTGGCGGGATTGTCGACGGATCGAAGAAGCGCGGCGTGAGCCACTCAAGGAGCAGGCCGGCACCACCGACGACGGCGATGATCAGCGACCCGCCCATCGTCGGCGTGCCTTCCTTGACCATGTGGCTGCCAGGTCCCTCGACCCTGATTCGCTTGCCGAAGCCGAAGCGGCGCAGCAGCTGGATGAAGGGCGGCATCAGGATGACCATCAGGGCGAAGGTCAGCAGAATGCCCTGGACGATTGAGGCGGCGATGGTCATGCTCGGGCACCGCGCTGCTGGTCACTCATCGGCGCCGGCCATTCTCGCACCGGCACCGTCAACGTCCGCCAATCGGCACGGGCGAAGCGGAGGGCGAGACATCCGGGCTACGCACCGGCGAGTCGGCCGGAGAGGTGTGGCCGGGCAGCTCATCGGCCGGCTCGGGTGCGCTGTCGGGCGGCAGGTCGAGGACTGAGATCGAGGTCTGCGCGACGCGGCGGAAAACCTCGTAGGACTCGATCTTGGGAACCATCAGTCGCCGCTTCTGGACGGTCAGCGCAGGCTTGTTGACGG
Organism: Candidatus Limnocylindrales bacterium; assembly: GCA_035553915.1. Classification (GTDB taxonomy): domain Bacteria; phylum Chloroflexota; class Limnocylindria; order Limnocylindrales; family CSP1-4; genus JALYGJ01. The sequence goes on from DATMJK010000089.1 coordinate 25,990, forward strand.
TCACCACGATGACCAGATCGGGGATGCCGTCGCCCACAAAGCCGCAGAAGGTGTAGTTGTACGTGTCCTCGGCCCAACGATTCTTTTCGCTGTCCCAGTACTGGGCGGTGCCGCTCTTTCCGCCTACGGTATAACCGTCGATGAGCGTCTTCGACGCTACCTCGCTGACGCTGGCCACGTTGTTGACCATCAGCTCGCGCAGCGTTTCTGAAACCTCGGCGTCGAGCACGTGGGTGCCCCGGCTCTCTGCAGCCGGATCGGCTGGCGCGACGAGATGGGCCGGCATATGCCGACCGCCGTTGACCATCGTGCTGAAAGCCACCGCCAGCTGGACCGGTGTCACGGCAACGCCCTGGCCGAAGGAGCGGTTGGCCAGGTCGACCGGTGCCCAACGCCGGATCGCCGGATCGGCGGCGATGCCCCGCGACTCACTGCTCACCTCGACGCCGCTCGCTCGATTCAGGCCGAGGCGACGCCACATGTCGTACAGGACGGCAGATGCGGACGCCGTGTCGCGGCCCAGCCGCGCCGCGACCTTCGCCGTTGGCACGTTGCGCGAATAGGCGAGCACCTCGGCAAAGGTCAGCTCGCCCATGCTGCGCTTGTCCGCGTTGCGGACCTTGAAGTCCCCGAAATCGAGGAACCGTTCATCCTCAAGGATTGAGCCGGGCCGGACCACGCCCGCCTCCAGCGCGGCCGCGGCCGTGACCATCTTCATGACCGAGCCGGGCTCGTAGATCTGGCTGGCGAGCGGGTCGACGAACCGCCCCGGATCCGCGCGCGCGGTCTCAGCGTAGGAGTTGGCGTCATAGCCGGGCACTGACGCCCAGGCCAGAATCTGGCCCGTCCGCGGATCCATCACCACAGCGCTGACGCGCTCGGCCTTGTTGGCCACCCAGATCGCGTACAGCTCCTTCTCGATGCGCAGCTGCAGGCTGGCGTCAATCGTCAGGCGCAGCTGCTGGCCCGTCCCGCCGCCTGCCGGCGGACCGCCCTCGAGCGCGGCCGTGCCACCATCCAGCCCGGCGAGGAGTGCGTGGTTGTGCTGCTCGATGCCGTAGCGGCCCTCGCCGTCTTCGGTCACGAAGCCGAGCAGCTGGCTGGCCAATGTCGTGCGCGGCGCACCGCCGAGCGTCGGATAGAAACGCACCGGCTGCGGCTCGAGCGACAGCGCGGCCACGTCGCCGGCGGCCAGCGCATCGCGCACCAGCTGGCTCTGCTCGGCCGTCAGGCGCCGCTTGACGATGGTGTAGGGCACGCCCTTCTCGAACGTCTCGACCAGCTTCGCCGTCTGCGGCGGCTCGAACTCCAGCAGCGTGGCCAGGCGCCGCGCTACGGCCGAACGCTGGTCGGCCGCGATCAGGTCCGGGTATGCGGCCAGCAGGTCGCGATAGGCGGTCGTGGCGAGCAGGGTGCCGCGACGATCGGTGATGTCACCGCGCTGAACGAACTCGAGCGCCGGCCGCGACATCTGAGTCGTCGCGCGCTGGCGCAGGTCATCTCCCTGCGCCACCTGCCAGTAGGCCAGCCGAACGCTGAGCGCGAGGGCCAGGCAGACGAAGACCGCCAGCAGGCCGAGGTGACGAAGCCGCCGATCCGTCCGCCCGAGCATCGCTCAGCGGGCGGGCACGCGGACCTTGGCCCCGAGGACGTCCAGGCCGGCCTGCTGCGCCCAGTCCAGGACGAGCGGCTCAGACCCCCAGCGAGCAACGGTCGCCTCGAGGGTCTGGACCTGGCGGCTGAGGTCGTCGCGCTGCAGGACGAGGCTGTCGACCTCGTAGCTCATCGCCGCCAGCCGGGCCGTCTGGCCGAGGTAGACGACGCCCAACACGAACAGCACGGCGACCGCGGCCATCAGCATGCCCACCGGGTGTTCGCGCCTGCCCGAGCGGGCTGGCCGCGACAGCGGGCGCCGCCGCCCGAGGCTGGCTGGACGGGGCCGGGCGCCCTGGTAGACGGTCACGCGGCGGCCCGCCCGCGCTGCCGGTCGTCGCTGGCCTGATGGCCGTACATCTCGGGTCCTGACACCTCAAGCGGCTCCGGATCATCGAGCCCGTCAGCCATGTCGCCGAACCAGTGCAGCGGCTCGCCCAGCACGCGCTCGCGCCGCTCGCGCACCTCGTGCTGGCGGCGGCCGTAGGAGCGGCGACGGCTGGTGCTGTTGCGCCGGCTCATGCGTCGAGCCTCCGGGCCGCGCGCAGCAGCGCACTCCGCGCGCGCGCATTCGCCGCCACCTCGCCGGCGCTCGGCCGGCGCGGCTGCGGCCCGATCGGCGCCAGCCGCGGCGAGCGGCCACAGACGCAGACGGGCACCTGTGGCGGGCAGATGCACCCGCGCCGCTCGGCGTTGATGAAGCGCTTGACGATGCGGTCCTCGAGCGAGTGATAGCTGAGCACCGCCAGCCGTCCGCCCGGCCGCAGCGTGTCGACTGCCGCCTCGAGCGCCAGCGGCAGCGTCTCGAGCTCGCGGTTGACGTAGATGCGCAGCGCCTGGAAGACCCGCGTCGCGGGATGGACTCGCCGCCTGCCGCGCGGCGGCGCGGGCGCCGCGCGCTCCACGACCTCGGCCAGCTCGCGAGCGGTGGTGATCGGTGCCCGGCGCCGCTGCTCGACGATCGCCCGGGCGATGCGCCGCGCCTGCGGCTCCTCGCCGTAGCGCAGGAATAGGTCAGCCAGCTCAGGCTCGGCAAGATCGGCGATGACCTCGCTCGCCGGCCTGCCACGGCCGCTGTCGAAGCGCATGTCGAGCGGGCCTTCAGCGCGGAACGAGAAGCCACGCTCGGAGGAGGATAGCTGGTACGAGCTCAGACCCAGGTCGAGCAGCACGCCGTCGGCCGGCTTGAAGCCCTCGGCCTCGGCCACGTCGGCCAAGTGCTCGAAGTTCGACTGGCGAAGCACGACCCGGTCGCCATAGTCGGCCAGCCGCTCGCGCGTCCTGGCGACGGCCGCCTGGTCGGCATCGAGGCCGAGCAGGCGGCCATCAGGTGAGTTGGCCTCCAGGATTCGTCGAGCGTGCCCTCCGCCACCGACCGTACCGTCGATCTGCAGACTGCCCGCAACTGGAGCGAGGACGTCGATGACTTCCTCGACCATCACTGGCAGGTGCCCTTCTGCCTGATCGACCACCGGCCCTGACGGCCCCGGCGAACCCTGGAGGCTCATCTGGTGCGCTAGATGCCCAGGCCCTGGATGTGCGCGGCAAACACCTCGGGATCGCTCATGCGGGAGCTGTAGGCGGCCCATCGCGCGGGCTGCCAGATCTCGAGGTGATCGCGCATCCCCACGACCACCGCCTCGCCGTTCAGGCCGGCCTCGTCGCGCAGCGACGCCGGGAGCACGACCCGGCCCTGCTGGTCCAGCTGGACCTCGAACGCGCCGCCGAACAGGAAGCGAGCGAAGTTGCGGGCATTAGCGTCGGACACCTGCAGGCCGGCGACTCGGTCGGCCAGCTGGCCCCAGGCATCCTTCGGGAAGATCGCCAGGCACCCGTCCATCCAGCGGCTCACGAACGCGACCCCCGCGAGATCGCCGCGAAAGCGCGCCGGCACGGCGATCCGTCCCTTGGCGTCGATCGTATGGCGGTACTCACCGGTGAACACGCCGTCACCCCTGGTCCAGGCTGGCGCCGCAAGGCCCGCTCTCCCCGACCGGTCATGACTGGCCCGGCCGGACGATCGAGAACCTCACCGCGACTCCCCACTTTGGACCACTCTGGCCCACTGGCCGCCCATAATACCCCTAAGAGCAGGGCCGTCAACCCCAAATCGCGCCGAATTTCGACCTCATCGCCCGGGCGGGGCATGATTGGTCCATGCCACGCGAGCCAAAGCACAAGGTCTCCCGCCGCTTCGGGATGGACATCTACGGCACCGGCGGCGCAGCGCTCCAGCGCCGCCTCGCGACACGCCCGGGTGCGCGGCAGCGCGCGCGGCCTCGCCGCCCGAGCGAGTACGGCCTCCAGCTCCAGGAGAAGCAGAAGGCGAAGGCCATCTACGGCGTCGCCGAGGGCCAGTTCAAGCGCTACTTCGAGGAAGCCGAACGCCAGCCCGGAAACACCGGCGACAATCTGCTGTCACTGCTCGAGCGGCGGCTGGACAACGTCGTCTACCGGCTCGGTTTCGCGCGCAGCCGGCCGATGGCCCGCCAGCTGGTCAGCCACGGCCACGTGCAAGTCGACGGCGAGCGCGTCAACGTGCCCTCGTTTCGCGTTGGCGAGGGCCAGCGCGTCGCGCTGACTGACAGCGCGGCCAAGCTGCCGGCGGTGGCTGAGGAGATGGGCGCCGGCCGGCCGTTGCCCGGCTGGCTCGAGCGCGATGGCCGCGCCGCGGCCGCCCGCGTCGCCCGCCTGCCGGCGCGCGACGACGTTGAGCTGCCCATCGACGACCGCTTGATCATCTCGTTCTACGCACGCTGAGCTTGCGCCCGAGATCGGGGGGACGCCCGAGGCCCCGGCCCGATTGCGCCATTCGCCCGGGCCTCCCAGTACCAACGGTCACCTAGCCGCAGCCGAATAGGCGGTGCTACGGTGCGCCACACAGGGGGAGGTCCGCCCATCGCGGGCGCACAGCATCTGGAGCCATGGCACTAGCTCGTCAGGTAACGACCGTCGCACCTGCCGCCGCCGCGCAGCCTTCGCGCCCGGCCCCGTTCTCGCCTGCCGACCTGGTGGTCGCTGACCCCGCGTCGATCGTCGTCCCGGCGAATCACATCCGGCGCTGCACCTGGCGTCGCGTGACGGCACTGCCGCGAAGCCGACGCGAGCTGCAGATGTACGACGTGGACTGCCTGCATCCGGGCCTGGACGCGGTGGTGCCGCTGGGCAACCTCGACTCCGCCCGCCAATCGTGTGCCGACTGCACGTTGCCCGGCGTCTTCAGGCCAGACGAGGACTGATCGCGCATACGGCTTGATGGTCGGGGGTGCCAGCGAGAGGACCTGTAAGCCGAGTTCTGTACCGCGCCCGTGGGCGCGGTGACGGTCATCCATCTCGGACGGCGGTTGCCCGCCGCCTCCAGCGGCCGACCCGAGAGCGGAGCGACGCGCTCCCGCGGGCCGAAGCCCGACAGCTCTCCTATTTGGCCTTGCTCCAGGTAGAGTTTGCCCGTTTCACCCGGCCCAACCGGTCATCCCGGGCTGCCGGCTCGTCTCTGTGGCACTGGTCCTCGCCTCTCGGCGGACGGGTGTTACCCGCTACCCTGCGTCGCGGAGCTCGGACTTTCCTCGAGCCAATGTACGGGTTTCCCCGATGCGGCTCGCGACCATCCGGCCTTCTCGCTGGCCCACCGATTCTACCGCCTGGCGAGAACGCTGAACAGCCCCAATTCGGACATCCGTTCGATCTACGGCGGCGGCAGCACCGTCACCCCACCGCAGCCGTTCCAGATCCGCTCGCCCGGACCGACGAACCCGCCGCCAACCTCGACCAGGTCGCCGGTCCTGGCCACGGGCCGACCGCGCTGGTCGTTCAGCACCCACCTGCCGTCGTCCTCGCGGCGCACGGTCGAACCGGCCGGCCACAGCACCTGCACGATCCCGCCGTCCGTGTCGACTGCAACTCCGGACAGCTCGCTGAAGACGAGCGTGCCAACGAGCAGCGCGGCCGGACAGGGGCCCGGGGTCTCGGTCGGGACAGCCGGGCTCAGGGCCGGCGGAGGGCTGGGTGAGGGCGCCGGCGTCGACATCGCGCCGAACAGCCAGGCTGCCGCCAGCACGCCGACCAGCACCGCGGCCGCCACGGCGAGCAGGAACCAGCGTGGCGGGCCGGAAGGCCGCCCGCTCAGGTCAGCCACCCGGCTGTGGCCCAGTCAGGCGCGTGCCCGGCTGCGCCAGGCCAGCCACAGGGGGCCGCCGCCCATCAGCACGAACATCACACCGGGCACCAGCCAGCCCCAGGCCAGTCCTCCCCCAGGCGGCTGGACACCGAACTCGAGGAAGTTCCAGCCAAGGCTGAGGAAGAGCGCCGGCCAGGCGAGCAGCGGCAGCGCCGCGTAAGGGCCGCCAATCGTCGAGCCCTTCCAGACCATCAACCCGGCGGATGCGAAGCCCAGCGGGAAGGCCAGGAACATCAGCTCCGCACCCGGCGGGCACGGCGTCTCGATGACGAACGGACCACCCTCGGCGCAGAAACCACCGACGCCCATCACGACGCGCATCCCCAGCCAGAGCAGGCTGATCGAGAACGCCAGCCCGGCCGTGCCGAGCAGGTACGCCGCGCCAGCCACGAGGCGGGATCGATCGCCACCCCGACTCGTCGTCGTGCCGAACACCTGGCCCTCCGTGCTCGCTTTGGCCGCGCCAGCTTGCGGCCGGCCCGAATTGTAGGCGGCCCAGCCTCAGCCGCGCTCGGCTCGGGCGGCCGCGGCCGGGTCATCAAGGGCCAGGTTGGCCAGCGCATCGGCGGCATGGTTGGCCGCCCGTGGCTCGTGTCGGATCGACCAGCGGCGGAAGCCGGCCAGCTCGGCCTTGGCAGCGTCAACGAGCGGCCGGATGGCCGGGTGGCGGACCTTCCAGCGGCCGGACAGCTGCTCCACGACGAGCTTCGAGTCGAGGACCAGCTCCACCTCCTCGGCGCCCAGCTGGTGCGCGCGGCGGAGTGCCAGCACGACGGCCGTGTACTCGGCGTAGTTGTTTGTCTGGCTGCCCAGCGCACGCGCGACGCAGGCCAGCGGCGCCGCCTCGGGACGGCGCGCGTCTGGTCGGTCGGCGTCGATCAGCACGGCGCCCGCCGCGGCCGGGCCGGGATTGCCGCGCGCCGCGCCATCGGCCCGGATGAGCAGCCTCAGGCTTGACGCTCCACGATCGCGCCCGAGACCTCCAGGATGGCGCGCGTGATGTTGATCCCGCGCGGGCAGGCGTCCGAGCAGTTGAAGATCGTCCGGCAGCGCCAGACGCCGTCCTTATCAGCCAGGATCTCCAGCCGCTCGCCGGCCGCGTCGTCGCGCGAGTCGAAGATGAAGCGGTGGGCGTTGACTATCGCCGCCGGCCCGACGTACGCCGGCTGGGCCCAGAACGAGGGGCACGACGACGTGCACGCGGCGCACAGGATGCACTTGGTCGTGTCGTCATAGCGCGCCCGGTCGGCCGGCGACTGGAGGCGCTCGCGCTCGGGCGCCTCGTCCTCTGCGACCAGGAAAGGCATCACGCTGCGGTACTTCTCGAAGAACTCGTCCATGTCGACCACGAGGTCCTTGATGACCTTCAGCCCGGGCAGCGGCGCGACCGAGACCTTGCTGCCCAGCTGGTCGACGCGGATCTTGCAGGCCAGCCGGTTGCGTCCGTTGATCAGCATCGCGTCCGAGCCGCAGATGCCGTGCGCGCACGAGCGCCGGAATGTGAGCGTGCCGTCGTTCTCGTACTTGACGGTATGCAACAGGTCGAGCACGCGATCCATCGGCCCCGACTCGACGCGGTAGCGCTCCCAATGGGGCTTGGCGTCGCGCTCGGGGTCGAAGCGCAGGATTCGAAGGTCGACGAGCATCGGCCACCCGATGGTACCCCGTCCGCGTCGGCTGCTCTGGGATGTCCACGCGGGCTGTCGCGACTGGACCCGCGACACAACGGCGCGGCCGCACGTGACCCGCCAGAAGTGCGACCCGTAGATCCTTAGGCGGGTCAATCACTGCGACCAGCGGCCCGTATCCGACCGCCCACGCTCAGCCGAGCAGCTGGCCACAACGAGCAACGCCGCCAGGCAGTGGCACCACCGGCATAAGCTGCGCCCGGCTGCACAAGTGCCGGGTCACAGCACGAACGGCGGTGAGGGCACACGCTGGCGCACGATCGCCAGCTGGATCATCGGGCTCAGTACGTCCGCGGCTTAGGCTCGAAGCGGGTGATCGTGACCGGCTTGTAGGACAGCCGCGGCCCGCCCTCGGCCTGGTAGGCCAGCGAATGCCTCAGCCACTGGTCGTCGTTGCGCTCGGGGAAGTCCTCGCGGAAGTGGCCGCCGCGCGATTCCTGCCGGGCCAGCGCGGAGTGGACCGTCGCCTCGGCGCAGTCGAGCAGGTAGCCCAGCTCGCGCGCCTCCAGCAGGTCAGTGTTGAAGACGCGGCCATCATCCTCGCAGCGGACGCTTCGGTAGCGCTGCTGCAGCTCGCGCAGGCAGCTGACCATCTCGACCAGGCCGTCGCGCGTCCGGAAGACGCCGGCCAGCTCCATCATCGCCGCCTGCAGCTCCCCGCGGATGTGTGCCGGCCGATCGCCGCGGCGGCGCGTGCGCATCCCCTCGAGCTCAGCTCGGACCGGCTCGGCCGCATCGGTGGCCAGCGATGGCAGCGTCCCGCCGGCGGCGGCGATGTCGGCGGCCATGGAGCGGCCGGCCCGGCGTCCGAAGACGAGGATGTCGAGCAGCGAGTTCGTGCCCAGCCGGTTCGCGCCGTGGACGCTGACGCAGGCGCACTCGCCGGCGGCGTAGAGCCCGGGCAGGACGGTGTGCTGCTCGTCGACCACGACGCGCGACTCCACATTGGTCGGGATGCCACCCATGGCGTAGTGGGCGGTGGGCGTTATCGGCACCGGCTGGGTGATCGGCTCGATGCCCTGGTAGACGCGGGCGAACTCGGTGATGTCGGGCAGCTTGCTGTCGATCACCTCGCGCCCGAGGTGCGTGAGGTCAAGGTGGACGTAGTCCTCGCCGCCGATGCCGCGGCCCTCCCTGACCTCCATGTAGATCGCCCGGCTGACCATGTCGCGCGGCGCGAGGTCGAGCAGCGTCGGCGCGTAGCGCTCCATGAACCGCTCGCCCTTGTCGTTGCGCAGGATCCCACCCTCGCCGCGTGCGGCCTCTGACAGCAGGATGCCGATGCCCACGATGCCGGTCGGGTGGAACTGGAAGAACTCCATGTCCTGCAGCGGCACGCCGCGGCGGTAGCACAGCGCCGGCCCGTCACCGGTCAGGGCGTGCGCGTTGGAGGTGATCTTGAACATCCGGCCGAAGCCGCCGGTGGCGAACATCACCGCCGCGCTGCGGAAGACGTGCAGCGCGCCGTCGGTCATGCGGTAGCCCACGACGCCGCGGGTAAGGCCGTCCTCCACGAGCAGGTCGACGACGTGGTACTCGTCGAAGAACTCGACGCCGTGCTTGATGCACTGCTGGTAGAGCGTCTGCAGGATCATGTGGCCGGTCCGGTCGGCGGCGAAGCAGGCGCGCCTGACCGGGGCCTCGCCGAAGTTGCGCGTGTGGCCGCCGAAGCGCCGCTGGTCGATCTTGCCCTCAGGCGTGCGATTGAAGGGCAGACCCATGTGCTCGAGGGCGATGACCGTCTCGACCGCCTCGTGGGCCAGGATCTCCGCCGCGTCCTGGTCGACCAGGTAGTCGCCGCCCTTGACGGTGTCGTACATGTGCCACTCGGGGTGGTCTTCCTCGAGGTTGCCGAGCGCGGCGCAGATGCCCCCCTGGGCCGCGCCGGTGTGCGAGCGCGTGGGGTAGAGCTTCGACAGCACGGCCGTCTTCACGCCCTCGCGCGCCAGCTCGAGCGCCGCCCACAGCCCCGCGCCGCCGGCGCCGACGATCACAGCCGGGTAGTCATGAACCTTCGTATCTGCCGCCATCCTGCGGATCAGCCGCGGGCGGGGATGCTGATGATCACGTCCGTGCCAAGCACGAACAGCAACACCGCCAGGACGTACAGCACCCACAGCACTCCTGTCCGCAGCCGCGGCCGGTGGAGGTAGTCGAGGACCACCGTCCGCGCGCCCAGGAAGGCGTGGAAGAGCGCGGTCATCAGCAGCAGCCAGGCGAAGGCGCGCCAGAAGACCTGGTTCCAGCGCTGCTCGATGATCCATTCGGCCGTCTGGTGGGCCGGATCGAAGACGAAGTGGTTGATGCTGAAGTGGGCCAGCGCGATCACGAACAGGGCCACGCCGGTGATCCTCATCAGGTACCAGATGAAGACCTCTTTGCGGCTGCCCCGCGGGCGGCGACGCGCTCGGCTGACGGGTGACAGGTCCATCAGATGATCCCGAAGTAGCGCAGGGTGTCGATCCAGACCGGGCGCAGGATGATCAGCGCGCCCGGTACCCCGAGCACGACGAAGACCACCCACGAGCCCCACCACAGCGCGCGGTGGTAGGCCGTCATCGAGGGCCAGAGGTCGATGATGATGATCCGCAGGCCGTTCAACGCGTGGTACAGCAGCGCCGCGCCGAGCAGCACCTCGAGCAGCCGGCCGGGGACGCTGGCGTAGAAGGCGAGGACCTCGTCGTAGAGGTGCGGGTGGTCCTTGATCAGCCAGATGTCGATGATGTGCAGCACCAGGAACAGCAGGACGCCGATGCCGCTGATTCGATGGAATGCCCAGGCGAGCATGCCCTCTCGGCCGCGGTAGCGCAGCAGCGTCGGAACCCTCGGCATCCTCTCCCCTCAGCCGCGGCTCAGGTGGCTGCCATCACGCGCGTGACGCGCCCAGCGACCGCCGCGCCGAAGGCACGCGTGCCGGCCTCACCACCCAGATCGCGCGGCACCGTCCGGCCCTCGGCGATGACCTCGCGCACGGCCTCTTCGACGCGGCCAGCGGCAGCGGTCTCGCCCAGGTGGCGGAGCATCAGCGCGCCGGACAGGATCAGCGCCGTCGGGTTGGCCACGTCCAGGCCGGCGTACTTGGGGGCCGATCCATGGACCGGCTCGAAGACCGCCGCCCGGGTGCCGATGTTCGCCCCGGGCGCGACGCCAAGGCCGCCTACGAGGCCGGCGGCGAGGTCGCTGACGATGTCGCCGTACAGGTTGGGCAGCACCAGCACGTCGTACAGCTCCGGCTTCTGGACGAGCTGCATGCACATGTTGTCGACGATCCGGTCCTCGAACTCGATCCTGCCCGCGTAGTCCGCGGCGACCGTCCGGCAGGATTCTAGGAACAGGCCGTCTGACAGCTTCATGATGTTCGCCTTGTGGACGGCGGTCACCTTGCGCCGGCCGTTGTGGACCGCGTAGTCGAACGCGAAGCGGGCGATCCGCTCTGACGCCGCGCGAGTGATGATCTTGATGCTCTCGGCGGCATCCGGCCCGACCATGTGCTCGATGCCCGCGTATAGGTCCTCCGTGTTCTCTCTCACGATCACCAGGTCGACGTCCGTGTAGCGGCCCTCGACGCCGGCCATGCTCCGCGCGGGACGCAGGTTGGCGTACAGGTCGAGCGCCTGGCGCAGGGTGACGTTGACCGATCGGAAGCCCTCGCCGATGGGCGTCGTGATCGGGCCCTTCAGCGCCACTCCTGTATCACGGATCGAGTCGAGCACCGATTCCGGCAGGGGCGTGCCCTGGGCTGCGAGCTGGGCCTCGCCTGCATCGACCGTCGTCCACTCGATCGCGACACCCGTGGCGTCGAGCACGGTCACGGCGGCGGCGGCAATCTCCGGCCCGATCCCGTCGCCCGGGATGAGCGTCACGCGGTGGGGCATGGCCGCATTCTAGCCGCGCGCTCGGCTGCGCTATGCTCGGCCGGCATGAAGCTGCAGGAGTACCACGCCAAGGCGCTGCTGCTGCGCCAGGGCCTGCCGGTGCCCGACTTCGCCATCGCCCAATCAGCCGCCGAGGCACGCTCGGCGGCTGAGCGCTTCCTGGCGGGCGGCGCGGGCAAGGTGGTCATCAAGGCGCAGGTGCTGGTCGGTGGCCGGGGCAAGGCCGGCGGAGTGAAGCTGGCCGGCTCGGCAGAAGAGGCGGAGCAGGTCGCTAGCGCGATCCTGGGCATGGACATCAAGGGCATCACCGTCCGGCGAGTGCTCGTCGCGCCGGCGGCTGAGATCGAGCACGAGTACTACCTCGCGGCGGTCCTGGACCGCGCATCGCGCAAGGTCATGGTCATGGCCTCCGCCGAGGGCGGCGTCGAGATCGAGCAGGTCGCCGAGGAGAACCCCGACGCGATCGTCAGGGTCCACGCCCACCCCCATCTCGGGCTGCTTGACCACCAGGCCAGACTGCTCGGCTTCCGGCTGGGCCTGGGCGCCCATCTGCGCGAGTTCGGCGTCATCGCCAGGGGCCTGTACGCGACGATGGTCGCCAACGACGCGGACCTGGTCGAGATCAATCCGCTGGCCGTCGTGCGCGAGGGCGATGCACGCTCGCTCCAGTGCCTCGACGCCAAGGTCACGATCGACGACTCGGCCTTGGAGCGCCATCCTGATCTGGAGCAGATGCGCGACCTCGACGAGGAGGATCCCGTCGACGTGGCTGCCCGCGAGCAGGGCCTGTCGTTCATCCGGCTCGACGGCACGATCGGCTGCATGGTCAACGG
>DATMJK010000090.1:0-18964 GCA_035553915.1 Candidatus Limnocylindrales bacterium
TGGCTGACCGGCGACTTCCAGCCGGACGTGCCGGATCCGATCGAGCAGCCGGCCGATACCACCGGCGACCTGCTCGAGACCATCCGCGAGCGTGGGCGGATCATCGTCTCGAGCGACCCCAACTACGAGCCGCAGTCGTTCCTCGATCCCGACACGCAAGAGCTTGTCGGCTTCGACGTCGACGTCGCGCGCGCCATCGCCGAGGAGCTCGAGGTGGACATCGAGTTCGTCTATCCGGACTGGGACGTGATCACCGCCGGCAGCTGGGCCGGGCGCTGGGACATCAGCGTAGGCTCGATGACGATCACCACCCCACGCAAGGAGATCCTCTCCTTCAGCCGGCCTTACTACTACACGCCAGCCACGCTGGCTGCCAGCACGCGCTCGGGCATCACCAGCGAGGACGAGCTGCCCTTCGAGCTGCCGGACGGGGTCGAGGCGACGACCCTGACGACCGACGCCAACTGTGCCGAGGCCATCCGCGACGGCCGGACCGAGTTCGACCTGTGGATCAGCTCGGGCACGACGGTCCAGTCGGCCATTGACAGTGGCATCCCGGTCCGCGTGATAACCGACTCGATCTTCGTCGAAGGCCTTGCCGTCGCCGTCGACAAGAGCGGCCCGCCGCACGCCGCCCTGCTCTACGAGATCGACCGGATCATCGGCGAGATGCATGCCGACGGCCGCCTGACCGCGCTCAGCGAGAAGTGGTTCGAGGAGGACCTGACGCAGGAGCCGTAGCCGGATTACCCGCCGGAGCCACTGATCTCCGCGACGCCCATGGCCCAGCTGGGCGACCGCGCCTCGGCGACGGTATCCCTCGAGCCGGACATCCTGAAGCAGATCGACGCCGCCGACTCGGCTCGGCGGCGTCGTTTCAGGCTGCAGTTCGCGCTCGTCTGGATCGTGCTCATCGGCGCCCTCGTGGGCGCCCTGTGGCTGACCGACCGGATCAATCCCGAGTTCATAGGACGCTGGGCACCGTTCATCCTGGGCGGCGCCGGGCTGACCATCCTGATCTGCGTCAGCTCGATCATCATCGCCACCATCCTGGCCCTCATCGGCGCGTTCGGCCGGCTGTCGACCAACCCGATCGCCTATGGCGTTGCGTCGCTCTACGTCTCCTTCGTGCGCGGCACGCCACTGTTCGTCCAGCTCGTGTTCATCTTCTTCGCGCTGCCGCAGATGGGCATCGTCGTGCCGGCGGTCGAGTCGGGCATCATCGCCCTCGGCTTCAACTACGGCGCTTACATGACCGAGATCTTCCGCGCCGGCATCCAGGCCGTGCCCCCCGGACAGCGCGAGGCGGCGCGCTCGCTGGGCATGCCCGAGCGGCTGGTGATGCGCCGGATCGTGTTGCCGCAGGCCATCCGGATAGTGATCCCGGCGATCGGCAACGACTTCGTGGCGATGATCAAGGACTCGTCGCTGGTCATGTTCATCGGTGCCCAGGAGCTGCTCTGGCGGGCGCTCGCCGTCGGCCGCCAGAACTTCCGCACATTCGAGACACTGCTCATAGCGGCGCTCGTGTACTGGATCCTGACGATCATCTTCAGCTACTTCCAGGAGCGCCTCGAGCGCCGCCTGGCGCGGAGCGACCGGTGACCGATCGGCCGCCCAGCTACCCGCTGCCCAGCATGCCGGGCCATCTCGGCGAGGTCATCGTCCGGGCGCGCGGCCTGCACAAGTACTTCGGCCAGCTGCACGTCCTCGACGGCGTGGATCTCGAGGTCTGGCAGCGCGAGGCGGTGATGATCGTGGGCCGCTCGGGCAGCGGCAAGACGACATTGCTGCGCTGCATCAACTTCCTCGAGGAACCGACCGCCGGCACGATCGAGGTCGACGGCTACCGCGTCGAGGCCGATCCCACCGGACACCGCGGCCGCGGCCACGCTGAGGAGATCCGCCAGATCCGGCTGCGCGCCGGGATGGTCTTCCAGGATTTCAACCTGTTCCCGCACATGAACGTGCTCCAGAACTGCATCGAGGCACCGACGCGGGTGAAGCGCATGGCGCCTGACGCGGCGGTCGAGCTGGCCGAGCGCTACCTGGCCAAGGTCGGGCTGATGGACAAGCGTGATGAGTACCCATCACGCCTTTCGGGCGGCCAGAAGCAGCGCGTCGCGATCGCCCGTGCCCTGTGCATGGAGCCCAAGGTGCTGATGTTCGACGAGCCCACGAGCGCGCTCGACCCGATGCTGATCGGTGAGGTGCTCAACGTGATGGAGGAGCTGGCCCACGAGGGGACGACGATGATCGTCGTCACCCACGAGATGCACTTCGCGCGCGAGGCGGCTGACCGCATCGTGTTCATGGAGGATGGCCAGATCATCGAGCAGGGTGCCCCGGAGGAGCTGCTCAATGCGCCGCGCGACCCGCGCACGCAGCAGTTCCTGAGCCGCTTCCTCGAATCGGGCGGTGGCGGCGGCGCCGACTAGCCGGGCGGTTCTAAATCTCGCCCAGGTATGCCTGTCGGACCTGCTCGTTGGCGGCCAGGTTGGCGGCTGTGTCGGCGAGGATGATCCGGCCGGTCTGCAGGACGTAGCCGCGGTGGGCGATGTTCAGCGCCATCTGTGCGTTCTGCTCGACGAGCAGGATCGTCGTGCCCTGCGAGTTGATCTCGCTGATGATCGCGAAGATCTGCTCGGTCAGGATCGGCGACAGGCCCATCGAGGGCTCGTCCAGCAGCAGCAGCTGAGGGCGTGACATCAGCGCCCGGCCCATCGCGAGCATCTGCTGCTCGCCGCCGGACAGCGTTCCGGCCTTCTGGGTGCGCCGCTCCGCCAGGCGGGGGAACAGCTCGAAGACGCGCTGGTAGTCGGGCTCCAGGTTCTCCTTGTGGCGGGTGAATGCACCCAGCGTCAGGTTCTCGTAGACGCTCATCCGACCGAACACGCCGCGGCCCTCAGGCGACTGGCAGATGCCAAGCCCGACGATCTCGTGCGCCGGCATGCCCACGATGTCGTGGCCGTCGAAACGGACGCGGCCGTGGCGCGGCCGCAGCAGGCCGCTGATCGTGCGCAGCGTTGTTGACTTGCCGGCTCCGTTCGAGCCGATAAGGGACACGATCTCGCCGCGCCGGACGTGAAGCGAGACTCCCTTGAGTGCGGCGATGTTGCCGTAGTAGGTCTGGACTTCCTCGATCTCGAGCAGGTGCTCGGTTGCTCCCTGCTCGGCGCGCTCGGCGCGCTCGACTCGCTGCGCCAGGGCCACCTCTTGGGCCTGGGCTCGGGCCACCGCCCTGTCGTCCGGTGCCGGCGCCGCGGTGCCCTCTGTCACTGGGGCTTCGGTCGCACCTGGCCTCGTCTCGTCAGTCATCCCTCGATCCCCGCTGCCTGCTTGCCAAGGTAGGCCTCGATGACCTGCGGGTTCGTCCGGATCTCGAGCGGCGTGCCCTCGGCGATCTTCTCGCCATGGTCAAGGACGGTGATCCGTTCGCTGACCCCCATCACGACCTTCATGTCGTGCTCGATGAGCAGGATCGTCAGGCCGAGCGTCTCGCGCAGGTGAGCGATCAGCTGGGTCATCTGCAGCGTCTCGGCCGGGTTCATGCCGGCGGTCGGCTCGTCGAGCAGCAGCAGCTTCGGCCGGCTGGCCAGCGCGCGCGCGATCTCGAGCCGGCGCTGGTCGCCGTACGGGAGGTTCTTCGCCAGGTCCTCGGCATACGCGCGACGCAGCCCGACGAGGTCCATCAGCTCCAGCGCGTAGTCCATCGAGGCCTTCTCCTCGCGCCTGACGGAGGGCAGGTTGAAGAGCACCTGCCACCACTGCGCCCGCATGCGCACGTGGTGGCCGACGAGGATGTTGCCAACGACGCTCATGTTCTCGAAGAGCCGGATGTTCTGATAGGTGCGCGCCATGCCCAGCTCGACGATCTCGTGTGGCGACAGGCCGACGACGTCCGTGCCGTCGAAGACGATCGTCCCCTCCGTCGGCTCGTACAGCCCCGTGATCTGGTTGAAGAAAGTCGTCTTGCCCGCGCCGTTCGGGCCTATGACCGAGACGATGCCCTGGCGCGGGATGTCGAAGTCAATGTCGCGGTTGGCAACAAGGCCCTCGAAGCGCTTCGTCAGACCGCGCACCTCGAGCACTCGCCCGCCGTCTGCCTCGGCCGCCACGGGGGCGGACACTTCGGATTGGCCGTCGGCCGCGGTCGTCTGGCTCATCGTGGCGTGTCAGGCACGGCTACCCCGCGCGTGGTCTCAGCTGGTGGGCCGCCATGCGATTCGGGCAGTTGCGGCTCCTCCTCGCGCTCGATGTCCTCGTGCAGCTCGGCCCGCCTGATGCGGCTCGGGAAGAAGCCCTCGGGACGCAGGATCATCATCGCCACCAGCGCCGCTCCGTAGAGCAGGTAGCGGTACTCGCCGAACTCGCGCAGCGCTTCGGGCAGGCCGACCAGGATCAGCGCGCCAGCGACGACGCCCTTGATCGTGCCCATGCCGCCCATGATGATGATCGCCAGGGCGGTGAACGAGATGATCAGCAGGAACGAGTCCGGATAGACCGAGCGCAGCTGGACGGCGAACAGGCCACCCGCCAGGCCGCCCAGCGTCCCGCCGAGGGCGAAGGCAAGGAGCTTGTAGTTGGTCACGTTGATACCGGTCGCCGCAGCGACGGTCTCATCCTCGCGCATGGCGTTCCAGGCACGCCCGGTGCGCGAGTTGGACAGCCGCCAGGCGACGTACGCCGCTATGGCGGCGAATCCGACAACAGGGTAGAAGTACTCTCCGGCGCTGACCAGCTCCGTCCCGACGAACGGTATGTGCATGTTCGGGATGCCGACGACGCCCGCCGGCCCGCCGAGCGAATCGCGCATCGCCTCCGAGCGGAGCAGGAAGCGGGCGATCTCACCGAAGCCCAGCGTGACGATGGCCAGGTAGTCGCCGCGCAACCTGAGCACAGGCGCACCGATGAAGATTCCAACCAGCGCGGCGACGATGATCACCACCGGCAGCGCCAGCCAGAAGCCGTACTCGACGCCCCCGAGGTCAGTCAATGGTCCGCCGAGTGAGGATGTGGGCGCGGTCAGCAAGGCCATCGTGTAGGCGCCAACGGCGTAGAAGGCGACGTAGCCCAGGTCGAGCAGGCCGGCGTAGCCGACGACGATGTTCAGGCCCAGGGCCAGCATCAGGAAGAAGCCGACGTTGACCAGCACCTGGTTCACGAAGCCGGTCGAGATCTGGGGCAGGACGAGCAGGCCGACGATCGCCAGCACGGCAAACGCCAGGCCGGCCCGGCGGCGGTTCGCCTGTGGCATCTGGCGCATCCGCATGCGTACCGGTGCGGCCGGACGTTCCCACGCCCAGCTCGCAATCACCACTCCGGCGAACAGGAAGACCGCGGCATGCTGGGTCAGGCCGCCGCCCGAATAGAGGAACGCGGTCACCTCGCGCAGGCCGACCTGGCCAAGGATCGGGCGCAGGATGGGCTCGATCAGCGACACGAGCAGCGTGAAAGCGATGCCGTTGAGCACGGCGCTGCGGTCGCGCTTCTGGAGCAGCGCCAGGGCGCCGGCAGCGCTGGCAGTAAGGGTGCCGATCAGGATCCAAGCGATGGCGCCGATCTCGGGCGGGTTGCCGAAGGCGAGGAAGCTGACCGCGCCCTGGGTGACCGGCAGGAAGATGTCGCTCATCGGCACGGTCGCGGCGAAGAGCATGAACGCGCCCAGCGAAGCACCGCCAACGGCGCCGGTCAGCGCCGAGCCGCCGACGACCGCCAGCAGGCGCTCCCGCCGATCCTGTGGTCCGAGGAATCGACTGCCGACGGCCAGGCCGGCCAGGAAGAATGCGCCGCCGATCATCACTCGGCCCAGCGTCAGCAGTCCGGGGCCGCTCTCCACGCCGATGCCGGTGATCGCCGGCCGCTGGGCGAAGGCGTTGGCCAGCCCGACCATCACGAGATAGATGACGACGATTCCAGCGACGAGGCCGATGCCGACGGCGTGGCGAGTGCGCTTGCCCAGAACGCGCCCCATCAGACGTTGTCCTTGCGGCCGAGGAAGCCGGTCGGGCGGAACACCAGGACGAGGATCAGGACGGTAAAGGCGAGCACGTCCTTCAGCTGGTGGCTGGACGGGACGTCAAAGCCGAGCAGCAGCAGCGAAGGCCCGACATTCTCGATGACGCCGAGCGCGACGCCGCCAAGCATCGCCCCGACGATGTTGCCGATGCCACCGAGCACGGCCGCCGTGAAGGCCTTGATGCCTACGAGTAGGCCCATGTCCCAGCTGACGCGGTTGAACAGGAACGAGAACAGCACGCCGGCGAAGCCGGCCAGCAGGCCGCCGATGGCGAACGTGGTGACGACCACGCGGTCGACGTTGATGCCCATCAGCGCGGCGACGTCCTTGTTCTCGCTGACGGCGCGCATCGAGCGGCCGGTGCGCGTGCGCTCGACGAACCAGTAGAGGACGGCCATCAGCACGACACAGGCAATGATGGTGATCAGCTCGATGCGCTGGAAGGAGAAGCCGAACAGATCCACTCGGCCCTGCAGCAGCTCGACCGGCGGGTAGCGCCGGGCGCGCGGGCCGAACATCCCGAAGGCGGTGTACTGAAGGAACAGCGACGCGCCGATGGCGGTGATCAGCGGCACCAGCCGCGGCGCTCTTCGAAGAGGCCGGTAGGCCACGCGTTCGAGCACGATCGCCACGAGCATCGAGGTGATCATCGCGGCCGCGAAGATCACCGGCAGGGCCAGCAGCGGCTGGTCTTCGAGGATGCCGTTGGCACTCATCGCCATGGCCACGAACATGCCCGCGAACGAGCCCATCATGAACACCTCGCCGTGGGCGAAGTTGATCATGAACAGCACGCCGTAGACCATCGTGTAGCCCAGCGCGATCAGTGCGTAGATCGCGCCCTGGCTCAGTCCCGAGGTCGTCAGCAGCACCCAGCCGCTTGCACCCAGCTTGTTCTGCGACAGCGTCGCGTAAGCGCCGACGATGACGAACACGACGACCCCGATGCGCAGCGCCCAAAGGACGACCTCGACGAGTGTCAGCCGCTTGGGCAGAACCCCTCTAAGCAACAAGTCCCCTTCGTTGCGCGGGCCTCAATTGACCCAGATAAGGAGCAAGAGCGGCGAGGTCGCCGCTCTTGCTCAGATCACTCCTAGGTTACGGGATCTCTGACCTGCTTATGGCCAGAAGACCACGTACTGGCCGCCCTCGATACGCGAGATCGTGATGTTCGGGTCGGCGCAGTCGCCGAACTCGTCACACGTCAGGCTACCGGTCAGGCCCTGGAAGCCGGAGGTGGCGAACAGCGCGTCGCGCAGCGCCTGGCGGTCGATGCGCAGCGAGCCGTCCTCGCCCTGCACCGCCACCTTCTCGATGGCCTCGAAGATCATGTTCGCCGCGTCGTAGGCATGGCAGTGGAAGACCGAGATCGGAGCCTGCTCACCGGACTTCTCGCGGTAAGCCGGCAGGAACTCGTTCTCGTACTGGTCACCGGCGCACGCCGGGCCCGAGAAGATCATGCCGTCGACGGCGGCGCCGCCCTGCTCGACCACATCGGGCGAGCCGAGCATGCCGTCTGCCGAAGCCAGCTGGGTGTTCTCCAGGCCGGCCAGGTCAGCTGCCTGCTGGGCGATGAGCGTGCCTTCGGGATGGAAGATAGGCATGTACACCAGGTCCGGTGCAGCGTCCGCGATGGGCGCAAGGATGCCGGCGAAGTTGGTGTCGCCAACCGCAATGGCCTGCTGCGAGACGATCTCGCCCTGGCACTGCGCGGTGAACTCGCGCTCGAACACCTGGCGCAGGTTGTCCGCGTAGGTGCTCCCGTCGTGGATGGTCGCGGCCGTGGTCCAGCCCTGCTCGCACGCGTATGCCGCCATCGCGGCGCCCTGCACGAGGTCGTTGTGCGCGGTGCGCAGGTAGAACTCGCCAGCGTACTCAGCGTGGTTGGGGTCAGTCAGTGTCGGGCTGGTGTTGGACGACGAGATCATGGTGATGCCACGCTGGGCGAGCACCGGCATCGCCGGCACAGCCGTGCGTGAACAGCTCGTGCCGATGACGGCAACGAGGTCCTCGTTCGTGACCAGCGACTGGGCAGCGGTCTGGCCGGTCTCGGCCTGGCCGCAGCCGGCATCCTCATGGACCCATGTGACCTGGTGGCCCAGGACGCCGCCTTCGGCGTTCTTCTCGTCGCCGGCGATCTCGGCGCCGTACTGGCTATCGAGACCAAGGGTGGCGACGTCGCCGGTGATGGCCAGCGCCGTGCCGATGACGATCGGATCCCCCGCGCCGATGACGATCTCGCCGAAGGCGCCGGGGGTCGTACCCGGCGTGTCGCCCGGCGTTACTGCCGGGGTCGTGCCCGGCGTCGTGCCCGGCGTGGTGCCAGGCGTGGTGCCAGGCGTTGCGCCCGGCGTACAGGCTGCGGCAGCGAACAGGGCAATGATGCCCAGCGCGCCGAGTCTCCTCAGCTTCATATGCTGGATTTCCTCCTCCTATTTGGACTGGCGCCTGCCGCCGTGGCAGACGCGCCGCGTCGTCCCTGTGATCGACGTTCGGCCCCGCGGGATAGCCCGCAGCGCACCGAACCCCGGTCCGAATTGTCGTACTCGGACACACCGATCAGCAGCGCGCAGGCTGCCGACGCGATGACGTATCATAGCCAAGAGCGCCTCGTTTGCAACAAGATGCGTCGAGTTGCCCGGGCTGCGCCTACCCGTAAACGCTCGGGCAGGAGAGCGGCAACCGTGCGGCGGACTCGATCGGATCCGGCGGGAGTGAGGTGCCGCAGGCGGCTCCAATCTGGGAGCGCCCATCGCCCACGAGGGATGTCGAGAGCGTGGAATACCAGGTCCGCGACGCACGGCTGACAGACATCGAGCGAGTCAGCGAGCTGATCCAGCGAGCCGATCCGGCATGGACGGAAGCGCGGATCTCGGTCGCCGCAGATCTGCTGCGCCAGCTGCTGTACATGCCAAGTGCGTCGGTGATGGTTGCGCTCGAAGGACGCCAGATCGAGGGCGTTGCGATACTCTCGCTTCGCCCATCGGTTGCCGCGCGCGGCCTCGTCGGAACGATCGACCTGCTGGCCATCGAGCCGGCGCTCGCCGCCGGCGGGCCCGTTGAGGCACTGCTAAAGGAGATCATTCGTTCCGCCCGCAACAAGGGTTGCGTGGCCGTCGAGACCGTTCCCGCCACCGAGCCGTCGGTGAGGTCGGCGATGGAGCGCCTCGGTTTCGCCCCCGCCGCCGACCGGCTGAGCCTCTCGCTGTCGGCAGCCCGGGTGGCAGTCGGCTGATCACAGCCACGCCCGCCGAGTCGGGCCAGCAAGCGCGGTCCACGACCGCGACCAGATACAGGAGTTAGCGTGAGCAAGAACGTCGCCGTCTTCGTCGACGTGGCAAACATCTTCTACGCCGCCAAGGCCGGCGGCGTGGACATCGACTACGTGACGCTGCTCAAGTCCGCCGTTGCCGGCCGTGACTTCGTGCGCGCGTACGCTTATACCGGGCTTGATCCGGAGAACGAGAACCAGCGCCAGTTCCACTCTTTCCTGGCGCGCAGCGGCTACAAGGTCGTCAGCAAGGACATCCGCAAGTACGGCGACGGCCGGATCAAGGCGAACCTCGATATCGAGCTCGTCGTTGACCTGATGCGCCTGGCGCGCAACCTCGACATTGCCGTCGTCGTGTCGGGCGATGGCGACTTCGCACCGGCCATCCGTGCCGTCCAGGAGATGGGCGTCCGCGTCGAGGTGATCAGCTTCCGCGGCAACACCAGCTCTGACCTGATCGAGGTCGCTGACCAGTTCACTGACATCGCCCAGATCGCGCGCGTGGAGAAGGCATCAGGCCGCAGCGGCCGCCGCGTCGCTGCCGAGGGGGACCTCTCGATGACGGCCGTGCCGGAGAAGGAGACAGAAGGTGCTCCGCGGCGCCGGCGCGGTCGCGGCACTACCGCTGATCGTGTTGCAGAGCCGGTTGTAGCCGTGGCCGCTGCCGACGCGGGCATGACCGGCAGCCTGATCGTGCTGCCCGGTGAGCGCCTATCGCGCTCGCCCGACGCGGAGGAGGGTGAGGGGCCGGAGGAGGCAGCCGCCGAGCCGGCGCTCGATGCCGAGGGTGAGGCAGGCGATCGTCGCCGCCGCCGCCGGCGTGGTGGTCGCGGTCGCGGGCGTGGCCGGCGAGATGAGCTCCAGCCGAGCGATGGCCACGAAACGGAGCCCGCTGCCAAGGATGCGGAAGAAGAAGAGGACGAGGACTTCGAGCCGATGCCGGCGCAGCCGCCTCACCACGCTTTTGGCTCGGTCTGGGACAGCCAGCTCGGGGTCCCGAGCGGGCCGCCGGCCGCAAGCGCGAGCTATGAGGCCGCTGATGAGGACGAAGACCTCGAGGAGCCGGAGGTCCCGGAGTACCTGCTTGCCGAGCGCCGCCAGCACCAGCGGGGTGGCGCTCGAGGCGGCCGGATGCAGCGGGGCGGGCGCCAGGGCGCCTACCAGGCCGCACTCGAGCGCGAGCGCTACGGCCGCTCCGGCGGTGGCGCCGCCGCCGGCGGCGGCGGATTCGGTGGCTCACGCCTCGCTGAGCGGCCGCGCCAGGATCGTGGCCGCGGCCCGCGGGGTGGTCCCGGCCAACGCGGGCCGCGCCAGGACCGACCACCCATCGATCGTCGCCCGGCTCAGCTGCCGCCGCCGGCGGGTGGCGCCACAGGCGACCCGTGGTCGGAGGTGCCGGCCGACCTCGAGGAAATGCTGCGCGCAGAGCTGAGCCGCAAGGCCGGCAGCGAGCAGGCAGCCTCACAGCAGCCGCAGCAGGCCAACGGCCGGCAGCCAGACGAGCAGCCTGATGAGGCCCCCAAGCCCAAGCGCGCGGCTCGATCGCGCGCGAAGGCGAACGGCGCGGCCGCGCGCTCGGGGGCCGAGGATGCGGCAACCGCCGATGGGGCGCCGGCCAAGCCCAAGCGCGTCAGCCGGGCAAAGGCGACGGCGAGCGGTGGGCAGGAGGCCGAGAAGCCCAAGCGGGCAACCAGGTCGCGCGCCAAGGCGGCTGATGCGCCGGAAGCGGGCGCAGCAGGTGAGCAGGCGCAGGGCGCCGCGGACGGCGAGGCTGCACCAGCCAAGCCAGCACGGCGGCGCCGCACCAAGGCGGACGCCGAGCCGACCGAGGGCTGATCGGCGAGGCCGGGCCGATGGCCGGCACGTTCCACACCCGCGGCCAGCCGACGGCGCTGGCGTTCGTCAAGCGCGCGGTGGCCAGCGTGCGGCCGCCGCACGCGCTGCTGCTCTCCGGGCCGCCGCGCGTGGGCAAGACGACGCTGCTGCTGGACCTGGCGGCCGGGCTGCTCTGCCTCGCTGAACAGCCGGTCGATCGGCCGTGCCGTGCCTGCCTGGCCTGCCGCAAGGTTGAGGCCGCCACCCACCCCGACGTCCATCGCCTCGCGCCGGAGGGTGCGGGTGGCCAGGTCAGGCTCGGCCAGGTCCAGGCGCTTGCCAGCGACCTGGCGCTGCTGCCCCTCGAGGGACGCTGCCGGGTGGCGATCATCGAGCACGCCCAGCGCATGAACCCGGATGCCCAGAACGCGCTGCTCAAGCTCCTCGAGGAGCCACCGGCGCAGGTGACCATCGCGCTGGCCGCCGACGAGCCGGCTGGCCTGCTGCCGACCGTCATCAGCCGCTGCGCACGCGTTCGCCTCGGGCCCGTTGCCCCGGCGGCGATCGCCCAGATCCTGGCGCAGCGGGCCGGTATGGACATCGCCCGCGGCGAATCGATCGGCCGCCAGAGCGCCGGCCAGGTCGGGCTGGCGCTCGAGCTCGCTGCCCGGCCCGAGCTGCTCATCGCCCGCGGCCGGCTGGCGCGAAGCCTGCTCGATCTGCTCGACGCAGATCGGCGGACGCGCCTCGGGGCGGCCGGACAGCTCATCGCTGACGGTGCGGAGATTGCTGCCGGCGCGACGGCCGAGGCGAGCTCGGCGGTGGAGGACGAAGAGGCCCCGAAGGCTCTCGGGGTCCGCACCTCGTCGCGCGGCCGCGGGGGCCGCGGAGTGGCGAAGCCCGCGCCGGCGGAGCGGCGCGCTGCAGTGGCGCATGTCCTCGACACGTGGCGTGAGCTGGCCCGCGACCTCGCCCTGGCCAGCCGCGGCGGCGCAGCCGAGCTGCGCGGCCGGGACCTGATCGATGAGCTGGCTGCGGCCGGAAAGCGCACCGACGGCCCACAGATGGTCCGTTTTGTGGAGCGCCTCGAGGGTGCCAGCCGGGCGCTCGACGCGTACGCGAACCCGGAGCTCGTGCTCGACGTGCTGCTCGTGGAGTGGCCGCGCGCCAACGCCCAGGCTGGCTCGAGCCAGGCCGCGTGAAGCGGCTGACGGCTACCGTCCACGGCCAGGTCCAGGGCGTCGGGTTTCGCTGGTTCACCATGCGCGCGGCCACCCGGCTGGGCCTGACCGGATGGGTGGCCAACGAGCCGGACGGCTCGGTCACCGTAGTCGCGGAGGGCACCGACGAGGCGCTCGACGAGCTGACCGGGCTGCTCGCCGCGGGTCCTGCCGGGGCGGTGGTGACGCGTGTCGAGGCCCACCGTGGGCCTGCCGCAGGCAGCTATCAAGCCTTCCGCGTACGGCCATCGGGACACGCCGGCGACTGAGCCCGACGGCCTGTGATCGAGTGCTAATGTGGTCGGCGTGCCGATCACGACCGACGAGAAACGCGAGGCACTTGGGAGGCTGCCGCTCTTCGCCGGCATCAGCGCCGAATCGCTCGACCGGCTGGCCGAGGTTGCCGGTGAGCAGCAGTTCGACAGCGGCGACTACATCGTCCGCCAGGGCCAGGTTGGCAGCGGCCTGTACATCGTGCTCGAGGGCGAGGTGAGTGTCGTCCGCGGCAGCACCGAGCTTGCCCGGCTGACCGTGGGCGACTTCATCGGCGAGCTTGCGGTGATCGACCAGCAGCCCCGGCTGGCTAGCGTTCGCGCCGAGACCGCCACCCGCTGCCTGGCCGTGGCTTCGTGGGACCTCATCCGCCTGCTCGAGGCCGATCCCGCGCTGGCGCTGAACATGATCCGTGGCCTCGTGGCGCGACTGCGCCTGGCCGGCGAGAGCCACCGCCACTAGCCATGGCACTCGGCCAGCAGCAGCTCGTCGACACTCTGGCCGGACTGGCCCTGTTCGCCGACCTCAGCCGGCCGCAGCTCGAGCAGGTGGCGCACAAGATGACCGAGGACTCGTACCCGCCCGGCCAGCGCATCCTGCGCCAGGGCTTCACGGGCAGTGGATTCTTCGTCATCCTGGAGGGCGAGGTGGCGATCCGCATCGACGGCGAGGAACGGGCGCGTCTGGGCAAGGGCGACTTCTTCGGCGAGATGAGCGTGCTCCTTGGCGAGCCACCGGTGGCTGACGTGGTGGCGCTGCGCCAGCTTCATGTGCTGCACCTCGGCGGCCCCGAGCTGGAAGCCTTCCTGAGTGACCACCCGCCGGTGATGTATCGGATGCTCAAGACGATCGCATTGCGTCTGCGGGACACGAGCCGGTGGCGGAGCTAGCAGAGCGGCCATTTCCCGCGGGCGAATACCCGGTCGTCGTCGTCGGCAGCGGGCCCGGCGGCCTGCAGGCGAGCTACTTCCTCCAGCGTCTGGGCATCGAGCACGCGGTCATCTCCGCCGACGAGGCGCCGGGCGGCATGTTCCGCCGCTTCCCGTTCTTCCAGCGCCTGCTCTCGTGGACGAAGCCGTACGCGCCGGTGTCGCGCGACGAGCGCTGGTACGAGTGGTACGACTGGAACAGCCTGCTCGCGATCGAGCCCGAGAACCGCTCGCTGATGCCGGCGCTGATGGACGGCAGCTCGTCTTTCCCGTCCCGGCCGGAGATGGAGCGCAACCTGGAGACGTTCGCCGAGCAGGCCGGGGTACGCGTGCGCTACGGCTGCCGCTGGCTGTCGACCCGTCGCGCGGCGGAGCACTTCGTGCTCGAGACGAACGATGGCGAGTACCGCTGCCGGGCCGCCATTTTCGCCGTCGGCGTGGCCGAGCCATGGAAGCCCGACACCCCCGGCTTCGGGCACGCCGCCCACTACGCCGACACGCGCGCTGCCGCTGACTACGCCGGCAAGCGGCTGTTCATAGTGGGCAAGGAGAACTCGGCGTTCGAGCTTGCGACAGGCCTGCTGCCGTGGGCGCAGCGCATCGTCCTTGCCTCGCCCCGGCCGGCCAAGCTGTCAGTCAACTCGCACTCGCTGGCGGGCGTGCGGGCCCGCTACATCCAGCCCATCGAGGACGAGGTCCTGGGCGGTGGCGTGTTCATCCTCAACGCCTCGATCGAGGCGATCGAGCGCGGCGCCGACGGCTATCGCGTGCGCTGCGCCCGCTCAGACGGCGCCGGCGAGCTGGTCATCGAGGCTGACGAGGTGATCGCCGCGACCGGCTGGACCTGTCCGCTGCAGGACCTGGGCGAGCTCGGCGTGCAGCGCTTCGGGCGCAGCCTGCTGCCGGCGATGACCAGCTACTGGGAGTCCTCGACCGTGCCCGGCATCTTCTTTGCCGGCACCATCGGCCAGGGCGTGGCGGGCATGAAGAAGTACGGCCTGCCGGCCAACTCGGGCGCCGTCCACGGTGCGCGCTACAACACGCGGGTGATGGTCGAACAGCTGGCCGAGACGCGATTCGGCGTCGCGCGCCAGCGGCCGCCGGTGGCGCCCGACGCGGTCGTCGACCTGCTGCTCGCGGAGGCCACCCGGGCGCCGGAGCTGTGGAACCAGAAGTCGTATCTCTGCCGCGCGCTGACGCTCGACCCCGCCGAGGGCATACGCGACGCGGGCATCCTGCCGCTGGCGGACTTCGTCGATAGCGAAGGCAAGGCGGCCGTGGCGATCGCCGTCGAGACCGACGACACCGGCGACATCCATCCGGCGATCTACCTCCGCGAGGCGGATCGGCCGGCCATCGAGACGCTGCTCGAATCGCACCCCCTACACGACTTCCGGACGGTCGAAAATCGAGCCCGCCTGACGGGCCTGCTCAAGGAGGCGACCGGCGGAGCAATCAGATGACGGCGCAAGAGCTGGCCGAGATAAGCGAGCAGGTCGTCGCCTGCACTCGCTGCCCGCGGCTCGTCGCCTGGCGCGAGGCGGTGGCCGCCGATCCACCCAGGCGCTTCGCCGGCCAGCCCTACTGGGCACGGCCACTGCCCGGCTTCGGCGATCCTGCGGCGGGCATCCTCGTGGTCGGCCTTGCGCCGGCGGCTCACGGTGGCAATCGGACGGGTCGGATCTTCACCGGTGATCGCTCGGGCGACT
The DNA here is from genome assembly GCA_035553915.1 of Candidatus Limnocylindrales bacterium. Classification (GTDB taxonomy): domain Bacteria; phylum Chloroflexota; class Limnocylindria; order Limnocylindrales; family CSP1-4; genus JALYGJ01. The sequence goes on from DATMJK010000090.1 coordinate 15,237, forward strand.
TCCTGTTCGCTGCGCTGTACCAGGCGGGCCTGGCCAACCAGCCGACCTCGACCCACCCCGGCGATGGTCTGCGCGTCGCCGGGCTGTACATCGCGGCGGTCAATCGTTGCGCGCCGCCGGCCAACCTGCCAACGCCGGATGAGCGCGCGAGCTGCCGACCGTATCTCGTCAGCGAGATGGCAGCGCTGGAGCACCTGAAGGTCATCGTCTGCCTCGGTGCGATCGCCTGGCAAGGGGCGCTCCAGGCGCTCGTCGAGCTGGGCCATCCGACGCGGCCCCGGCCTTCGTTCGGCCACGGCGCCGAAGCCAGCGTCGGGCCGTACCGGCTGCTCGGCTGCTTCCACCCGAGCCAGCAGAACACGTTCACCGGCCGGCTGACACTGCCGATGATGGTCGATGTCTTCGAGCGCGCCCGCGCGCTGACGGCCTAGAACCTGCGCCGCGGCGTGGCACCTCCGCGCAGGTCGGCCTCGAGGCCATCGAGCATCCGCTGCAGGCCATACTCGAACTGCTCCTCGTCGGTCAGCGCGACCATCTCCTCGCTCACCGCGAACAGCTGCGGATAGCTGTGCCTGGGCACGTCGCGCATGAGCTGCCCGAGCTGGCCCAGCTGCCCGGTCGGGCCCGCCTCTTCGTCCCGGCCTTCCGCTGCCAGCCGCGCGCCCACCGGCCTTGCCCCGAGCACCGCCTGGCCGGTGGCATACCCCAGCGCTGCGCCCTGGGCGAGGACCAGGCGCTGGCCATGGAACCCGGCCCGGCCGAGGATGCGCAGCGTCACCTCGACCAGGGCCAGGCCGTTCGGGCCGAGGGGCATGCGCCGCGCCAGGAGCATGGCTGCCGCCGGGTGGCGGGCGATGATTCGGCGCACGCCGCGGCAGACCTCGGCCAGCTGCGCGCGCCACGTGGCCGCTGGGTCGAGCACTACGTCCGCCCGAAGCTCGCCGATCAGGCGGTCGGTGACCAGGTCCAGCAGCGCCTGCTTGCTTGGGACGTGCCAGTACATCGACGCGGCCGCTACCCCGAGGTGCGCGCCGAGGCGACGCAGCGAGAGCGTCTCGACGTCCGCCCCGCCATCCAGCAGCACGATCGCGGCGTGGACGATCCGCTCGACATCCAGCGGTTGGCGGCGACGCGATATAGCCGGCTGCCACCACGGAGGCGCGTCATCACGCTCCTCCCCCTCGATCTGCCGCTCGGCGTGCTCCTCAGGGCCTGTCACTTGAACAGCGTACAACGACCCGAACGCTGCCGCCACCGGTGACCTGCTCGGATCGCGGCTAGGCGCCGCGCCGACTCTGCGACGTTCGGTTGCACTAACGGCGTTAGATTGGCCGCTGTACTCCGGGCGAGCTATGCTGCCCGCTGCTCGCGCGCACGCGCCAGGCGTTATCGTGGAGACCCGCCACGGGTCGCCGTCCCGTGCCCCCTGCAGACGGAGAAGCGAATTTGCCCGCTCGATCCGCGCGCCAGGAAGAACAGGATCTGACCGCTGATCTGGAGGCCGCGCTCGGCACTGACCAGATCCGGCTCGAATACCAGCCTGTCGTTCGCCTTGGCAGCGGCCACGTGGCCGGCGCCGAGGCGCTCGTCCGCTGGCGCCACCCCCGCCGCGGGATGCTCGGTCCGGCCGAGTTCATCCCTGCGGCCGAACGCGGTGGGCTGATCGATCGACTGGGCCAGATGGTCCTGGAGCAGGCGTGCCGTACGGCCGCGGGCTGGCCGCGGCCGTCGACCAAGACGGGCTACTTCGTGAGTGTCAACGTCGCCACCGAGCAGCTTGCCGACACGGCCGCGGCCGAGCAGATCCTGGGCTCGCTTGCGGCGACCGGCTTACCCGCCGGCTCGCTGATCCTCGAGATCACGAACAACCTCGGGGCGGAAGGCGAGCGTGTCGCGCGCGCGGTTGCCGCACTGCGTGAGGCCGGCGTCAGGGTGGCGCTGGACGACTTCGGCAGCGCAACCTCGCTGCGCGACTTGAAGCAGCTGGGCATCGACTTCGTGAAGCTCGACCGAGAGTTCGTCGTGGACGTTGACGGCCCACCGGCGGATGCGGCCTTCGCGCTGGCGGTGCTGCGCCTGGCCGAGGCACGCGGCGCGGAGGCCGTCGCCAAAGGCATCGAGTCGCGCGAGCAGGCCTGGCGCTTGGCCGAGCTCGGCTGCCGATACGGACAGGGCTACCTGTTCAGCAAGCCGCTCGGTGCGAGCGGCATCGTGGCCATCCTCCGCCAGGGCACGCTGCGCGGCTGACGCCAGCGATCTGCAATGGGCCGCGCCACTCGCGCCTCGCCTTCACAATCCGCGCTGACGCATCCTTCGGCTGATGGCCATCCTGGCCGGCCTCGCCGGCATGCTCGGACGCTTCGCCGGCCGCCTGCTCAACACGACACTTGGCTGGGCGACGACGCTGCTCTTTGGGCGGGTCTCGTCGCGCAACCAGACGGTCCTGCTGCTGATCGTCTTCGCCTCTCTCGGCTGGGTGGCGCTGCTGGTCGGCGTGCTGTTGCCCGATGTTGGGACGATGCTGATCGCGTTCGTGCCAGCGCCCGAGTTCGTGCAGGAGGAGTGGATTCGGCTGGCCATGCTGGCCGGAGCCGTGCTGCTGCCGCTGGCGGTTGGAGTGGCGGCCGTTTTCGTCACCCCGGCACAACGCCGACCGAGCGGCGCCGGGCTGGTGGGCGCCGTACTGCGCGGATATCCCTTCACGCTGGCCCTGGCGGTGACGATCGCGGTCCTGGCCGGCGTGGCAACCGTCCGCCGGCTGCGCGCGCTGGCCAAGCGCTGGGAGGACACCCATCTGCCGGTGATCGTCCAGCCGGGCCGCTACGAGGAGGTGCTGGGCCGCATACATGAGGTGCTCGGCGAGGCAGGCCTGGAGATGGCAGTCCGGCCGGCGCCGCGACTAGTGTCGCTGCCGCCCAAGCTGCTCGACATGGCGGCCGGGCACGCGCTCGGCGAGCTGGTGCCGGACCAGCTGATGCTGGTCAAGTCGCCTGACCTGGAGCTGCTGGTCTATCCCTCGGACCTGGCAATCTCCGGCACCAAGGCAAAGGTCGCGGCATGCCGCGCGGCGGTCGTCTCACGGCTCACGTACGCGCCAGCCTGGCTGACTGCCACCGCCGGTTCGCAGGCGATCGAAGATGAGATTCGGCGGTTGGGCACGGTGTCCGTCGATTCCGACACGGCGGACGCCGCCATCAAGGACCTGGACGTGCGGCTGGCCAGCCTGGTCGTGCCCTTCGAGGACTGGGAGAGCGCGTACCGGCAGCGCCTCCAGCTCGAGCGCGACAAGCTGCGCGGGCGAGGCCAGGACGTCAAGGCCACCGAGCCCCAGCCACCTTCGCGAACGGACTTGGCCTGGCGCGTAGCCGGCGCGGCGCTGATCGGACTTGTCGCTGCCGACATCGCGCTGCTCATCGCGAGCCGCGGCCGGACAGTCGGGGACGACCGAAAGGAGAGGTAGGGCTGGCGCGCCCGGCGGGACTCGAACCCACGGCCTTCTGCTCCGGAGGCAGACGCTCTATCCGCTGAGCTACGGGCGCACGCCGACCAAGGTTAGCACCAGCCTCGGCACCGGCCGGAGCGGAAATCGAAGCGGCCCCTCCGAAGAGGGGCCGCCGCACTGTCCCGGCCGATCCGGCGACCGAAGTCACCGGGGCTCTGCCACGCCACAAGGGCATCTATCACGCCGGCTGCACCGGCTACCCTAACCCAGCCTACCCATGACCTTG
>DATMJK010000091.1:0-13221 GCA_035553915.1 Candidatus Limnocylindrales bacterium
CTCGACGTGGGCGATGGCGATGGTGATCCCGCGCTCGCGCTCTTCTGGCGCATTGTCGATCGAATCGAAGGCGCGGTACTCGGCCGAGCCCTTCAGCGCGAGGTACTTGCTGATCGCCGCGGTGAGCGACGTCTTGCCGTGATCGATGTGACCGATCGTGCCGATGTTGACGTGAGGCTTGTTGCGCTCGAACTTCTTCTTGGCCATCTGTCCTTCTCGTGCCTCCTTGGGCGCGTCACCTCACGGCGACTTGCTCAGGGTGGGGCTTGGGGGATGGAGCCCACAATGGGACTTGAACCCATGACCTCTTCCTTACCAAGGAAGTGCTCTGCCAGCTGAGCTATGTGGGCCCGACGGGTGCCGGGTGTTTGGTGGTGGGCAGGGAGGGAATCGAACCCCCACAGTCGAAGACGGCTGATCTACAGTCAGCGGAGCTCACCACCTGCTCAACCTACCCACGATCCTGCGCGCCTCGAGCCGGGCCCGATGGTGACATGGGCACGCAGTGCTATTCGATTGTGGAGCCGACGACGGGACTCGAACCCGGAACCGGCGGTTTACAAAACCGCTGCTCTACCAATTGAGCTACGTCGGCGCGATCGGCAATGATACAGCAGGCGCGCCAATTCGGACCACCTGGCCGCCGCGAGGGCAGCAAGGCCGTTTCGATGCGCAGCGCCCATCAGGCCTCTTGCTCGCCCTCCTCGCCGTCGCCGGTGGAGGTAGCGTCGTCGGGCAGCAGCGCGCCCTCGTCGGCCGGCTCTGGCGTAGCGCCCTCAGGCGCCTTCTCGCTCGCGGGCTCGGTCGCGGTCTGGCTCGCCGGCTCGGTCGCGGTCTGGCTCGCCGGCTCGGTCGCCACCTCGCTATCAGCGACGGGCTCATCCACTTCGGCGGCTGGCGGCGGGTCGTCGAAGGGGGGCCGGTCGCCGGTCTCGGGCGCGCCGCGCTGATCGGCGGCGGCAAAGAGCAGCACTGAGCCGGCGACAGCGGCGTTGAGCGAGGCCACCCGGCCGCGCATCGGGATGCGGACGGTCATGTCCAGCCGGCGGCGCAGCGCGCCTGAGATGCCGCGTTCCTCGCTGCCCACGACCAGCGCCAGCGGACCGCGGAAATCGGCCTCCGAGTAGCGCAGGCCGGCACCTTCGTCGGCCCCTACCAGGCGGAAGCCGGCGGCACGCAGGTCGGCCAGGGTCCCGGGCAGGTTGTCGACCGCCGCCAGCAGCAGGTGCTCGGTCGCGCCGGCGGACGACTTCACCGCGGCCGCGGTCAGCGGCGCGGCGTGGCGCGTCGGGTAGACGACGCCGTGCACGCCGCACGCCTCGGCGCTGCGCAGCAGCGTGCCCAGGTTCTGCGGGTCCTCGAGCGAATCGAGGACGAGCACGAATGGCTGCTCGTCGCGGGCGCGGGCGCGGGCGACGATATCGTCGACGCTGGCCGGCGGGCGCGCGGCGACCACCAGCGCGATTCCCTGATGGCCGTCGAAGCCGGTCAGCGAGGTGAGCGTCCCGCCCTCGACCTCGACGACGGGCAGCCGGAGAGTCGTCGCGTGAAGGACGAGCGATTCGAGCGCCGCCCGGCGCTCGGGCACGACGATCAGCCGCCTCGCCTGGCGGCGGGCGGCGAATGCCTCGCCGACCGGCCGGCGGCCGGCGATCAGCTCCTCGCCCTCGCCCAGGAAGTCGCTGCGCGCCGGCCCGGCAGGGCGCGGAGGGCCGCCTCGGTACGGTGGCCGAGTCGGTGGCCGCCCAGGGCCGCGCCGCTCCGGGGGGCGGCCGAAGCCGCTGCCGCGCGGTCTGGCGAATGGCCGATCGACGCCGGCCTCGGCGCCGCCTGCCTGGTCTGGTCGATCCTCATCTGACGGACGATCGAAGTCACGGCGCGGCCGGTCGAACCCTGGCCCAGGCCGGTTGAAACCCGGTCCCGGCCGCGCGAAGTCGCGCCGCGGCCGATCGAAGTCGCGGCGCGGACCATCGAACTGGCGGCGCGGACCGTCTGAATCGCGCCGCGGGCGCTCGAAGGCAGGGCGTGCCCCGCTGCCGCCCCGACCCGGCCCCTCGAAGCTGCGGCGCGGGCCGCCACCAGGGCCGCGGTCGAATTCGCGGCGTGGCCGGTCGAAGCCGCCACGGCGAGGTCGCTGCGGATCGAAGTCGCGCCGGTCGCGCGGCCCGTCGCGGTCAGCCATCTGTGCCGCCCACCCGCCAGCGCTGTCCGTCGCGCGTGTCCTCGACGGTCACCTTCATCGCCGCGAGCTCGTCGCGCAGCCGATCCGAAGCCGCCCAGTCGCGTGCCGCCCGCGCCGCCGCCCGGCTCTCGAGCAGCTCCTCGGCGCCCGGTGGCAGGGACCCGGGCTCGTCGAGCACGGCGAGGACGGTGTCCAGGTCACGCAGTGCTGCGGCCGCCCGGCGCGCGTCGGCCGTCGAGAGGCTGCGCTCGTCCATTCGCCGATTGAGGTCGCGCACGAGGTCGAAGACCGCCGCCAATGCTGCTGACATGTTCAGATCATCGTCCATCGCGCCCTTGAACGACGTGCGCGCGTTGGCAAGCAGGCCTTCCAGTGACGTATCCGCCGGCCGTTCCTCGACATAAGCGTCGAGCGCCAGGACCGCCGTGGTCAATCGCGCGACGGCGGCGCGGGCATGGTCGAGCGCCTCCTCGCTGTACTCGAGCGGTGCGCGGTAGTGCGTCGCCAGCAGGGCGTAGCGCAGGTGGGCCGGCCGGTAGCCAAGGGCGAGGACCTCGTCCGGCCGGGCGATGTTGCCCTCGCGACGGGCCATCTTTGCGCCACCCATCTGGAGGTGGGCGCAGTGCAGCCAGGTGCTGACGAAAGGCATCCCCGTCGCCGCCTCCGACTGCGCGATCTCGTTCTCATGGTGCGGGAAGATCAGGTCTATGCCGCCGGTGTGGATATCGAACGACTGGCCGAGGTACCTCATGCTCATCGCCGAGCATTCGATGTGCCAGCCTGGCCGGCCCTCGCCGATCTCGGTCTGCCAGGAGGGCTCACCTTCGCGCGGGCCTTTCCAGAGGGCGAAGTCGCGAACGTCGTCCTTGCCGTAGTCGTCGGCCGCCACGCGCTCGCCCTGCGCCAGCTGGCCGGGATCGAGCCGCGCCAGCCGGCCGTAATGCGGCCACGAGGAGATGCGGAAGAAGATCGAGCCGTCGTCGGTGCGGTAGGCGTGGCCGCGCTCGAGCAGGCTGGCAATGAGCGCCGCCATCTCAGCGATGTGCTGGGTCGCCCGCGGCATGACGTCAGGCCGGGTCACGCGCAGGCGGTCCAGGTCGGCCAGGAAGCGCTCGATGTGCGGCGCCGTCAGCTCGTCGAGGGTGCCGCCCTTCTCGCCGAGGTCGCGGATGATCCTATCGTCTACGTCGGTGATGTTCAGCACCCACGTGACCCGGTAACCCGACCAGCCGAGATACCGGCGCAGCAGGTCGGCGAAGAGGAATGAGCGGAAGTTGCCGATGTGCGCCGGTCCGTAGACGGTCGGCCCACAGGAGTACATGCGCACGCTGCCCGGCTCGAGCGGTTCGAGCTCCTCGACCGCGCCGCCGAGGGTGTTGGTCAGGCGCAGGCTCATCGGGTGGCGAGCGTGACGAACGCGGTCGCGCTGACGACCAGCCCGGCGCCCTCGGGCCCACCGAGGTTGCCGCTCGAGGCGATGACCGCGACGTCCGACTCGTCAACTTCGAGCAGCTCGGCGATCCGCGCGCGCATCGCGTCCAGCCGCGCGGCTCCAAGTCGCGGCCGAGCACCGAGCAGGCTGACCTGCGCCGACCGCGGCCGTAGCCCTGCCGCCCGGACGTCGTTCAGCACGGCCGAGAGCAGGCTTGCGCTGGGCGCGCCGGCCGTCGCCGGATCTGTTGGCGGGAAGCGCCGGCCCAGGTCGCCGCCGCGGATCCCGGCCAATAGCGCGCTGGCCAGGGCGTGCAGAGCGACATCTCCGTCCGAGTGGCCGTACAGGCGCGGCGCCTCGTCGATCAGCACGCCGCCCAGCCACAGCCCGTCGCCCGGCCCGAACGGATGGCTGTCCTGACCGAAGCCAGTCACCGCCTGCCCACTGCCGTGATCACCGCCGCCGGCACGACCGGCGAGCAGCGCGCCGGCGAGCTCCAGGTCTGACGACCGCGTGACCTTCAGGTTCGACGGCTCACCCTCGACGACGCTGACCGGTGTGCCGGCACTCGCGAGGAGCGCCGCCTCGTCGGTGAAAGACGCACCACCGGCGGCAGCAAAAGCAGCCTCGAGCAGCTCTCGCCGGGCGCCCTGCGGCGTCTGGGCGGCTGCCACGCCTTCGCGCTCGACCGTTCCGCTGACCCAGCCGGCGTCGTCGATCCGGCGCAGCGAATCGGCCACTGCCACGACTGGGATGGCGGCGCCGTGACGGGCGGCCGCCATGGCTACTGCGTCGACCAGCCGCGGGCTGGCCAATGGCCGTGCGCCGTCGTGGACGAGCACAACCTCGGCGCTGCAGCGGGCGACGCCAGCACGCACGGAATCTGAGCGCTGGGCACCGCCGGCGACGATCTCGAGCGGTCGGCCGTGCGCGGCGCCGGCCAGCCAGTCGGCGGCTCGCAGCTTGTCGAGCCGGTCGGCGGCGCTCACCACGATCAGCCTGCCGACCGATCCGGCTCGCGCCATCGCCTCGACCGCCCATGCGAGCAGCGGCCGCCCGAGTAGATCCGCGTCCAGCTTGTCCGTGCCGCCCATGCGCCGGCTGGCGCCGGCGGCGACGATCACCGCGTCGGCGAAGGGGCCCTCCATGCGGGCAATCTAACCGCTGGCCGGGCTCCCCGTCCGGTCGAGCACTGGAACTCTCGCCTGGCGCACCTCGCCGGACGGGCCTGCCGGTGGCGCGAGAGCCGCGGCCAGCGCCTCGCGCAGCGTCTCGACGCCGACGACCTTCAGCCCGTCGACACGCTCGGGCAGCTCGTTGCGGGCAGCCCGCGCGCCGCCCGCGGGCCGGGGCACGATCGCCCGCTCGAAGCCCAGCCGGGCCGCCTCGCGCAGCCGCCGCTCGAGGCCGTTCACGCCGCGCAGCTCGCCTGTCAGCCCAACCTCGCCGGCGCTGACCGTGCTGCCGAGCAGCGGCCGATCGCGCAGCGAGGAGGCGAGCGCGAGCGCCAGCGGCAGGTCGAGCGCGGGCTCGTCGATGCTGACCCCGCCGACGAGGCTGGCGTAGACGTCGTGGCTGGCCAGGCCGATGCCGGCGCGCCGGCCCAGCACCGCGATCAGCAGCGCCAGGCGCTGCGGGTCGACGCCCGCCGCCGTCCGGCGCGGATTTGCCTGGCCCGCCGGGGCGACCAGCGCCTGGACCTCGACGAGCAGCGGCCGGCTGCCTTCGAGGGTGGCCGCGACGGACACTCCGGGCGCGGCCTGCGAGCGGGCCTCGACGAAGGCCAGGCCCGGATCGGGGACCTCGCGCAGCCCATCGGCGGCCATCTCGAAGACGCCGATCTCTTCGGTCGAGCCATAGCGGTTCTTGGACGAGCGCAGCAGCCGCAGGCCGGCATACCGGTCGCCTTCGAGCGTCAGCACCACGTCGACCAGATGCTCGAGCGTCTTGGGCCCGGCGAGCGTGCCGTCCTTGGTCACGTGGCCGACGAGCACCACCGGCACGCCACTCTGCTTGGCGAACTGCTGCAGCTGCGCGGCCGCGGCGCGCACCTGGCCGACTGAGCCGGCAGGGCCTTCGAGCTCGTCCGCGGTCAGCGTCTGGACCGAGTCGACGACGAGCAGCGATGGCTGGGCGGATTCCGCGGCAGCGAGGATGCGCTCGACTGATGTCTCGGCGAGAGCGTGCACGTCGCCCGCGCGGCCGTGCTCGCGCAGCCCTAGGCGTGCCGCCCGCATGCCCAGCTGGCCGACCGATTCTTCGCCCGAGGCATAGACCACGGGGCCGCCGACGGCGCCGGCAAGGGCGAGCAGCAACGTCGACTTGCCGATCCCGGGCTCGCCACCGAGCAGCACCAGCGAGCCGGCGACGAGGCCGCCGCCCAGGACGCGGTCGAGCTCGCCGATGCCGACGCTCAAGCGGGCGGCGTGGTCGGTGGGGCCTGCCTCCAGCAGCGTGGTCGTGCCCGGCGCGGCGACGGGCGCCGACCGCTCGCGCTCGCGCCTCGCGGCGGCGCCGGAGACGACGGTCTCGACGAGGGTGTTCCAGCCGCCGCAGGTGCGGCATTGCCCTTCCCAGCGCAGGCTGACTGCGGCGCAGTCGGAACAGACGAAGCGGCTCTGGGGCCGCGACATCGGTCAGCGCGCCTCGACGGGCGTCTTCTCGGCGACAGGCTCGATGGAGAGTCCGGTGTCCTCGCCCTTGTCCAGGAGGATGGTCATGCCCGGCTGGAACTTGCCCAGCAGCAGGGCCTCGGCGAGCTGGTCCTCGACCATGTTCTGCAGGACGCGGCGCAGCGGCCGGGCGCCATAGTCGACGTCGTAGCCGAGCTTGATGATGTGGTCCTTGGCTTCCTGCGTGACCTCGAGCTCTAGCTGCTGGGCACGCATCCGGTCGCGGACGCGGGCGAGCATCAGGTCGACGATCTCGCGGATCTCGTCGATCTGGAGCGAGCGGAAAACGACGACCGAGTCGACGCGGTTCAGGAACTCGGGCCGGAACTGCGACTTGAGCTGGTCGAGGACCTTCTCCTTCATCCGGTCGTACTGCTGCTCGGCCATCGCGTCGTGGTCGGCGGCGACCGGCCGGAAGCCCAGGCTGGTGTCCTTGAGCAGCGACTTCGCACCAAGGTTGCTGGTCATGATGATGACCGTGTTGCGGAAGTCGACACGCCGGCCCTTGGCGTCCGAGAGGTGGCCGTCCTCGAGGATCTGGAGCAGGATGTTGAAGACCTCCGGATGGGCCTTCTCGATCTCGTCGAGCAGCACCACCGAGTAGCTCTTTCGGCGCACGGCCTCCGTCAGCTGGCCGCCCTCCTCGAAGCCAACGTAGCCTGGCGGCGCGCCGACGAGGCGGCTGACGTTGTGGCGCTCCATGAACTCGGACATGTCGATCTTGATCAGCGAATCCTCTGAGCCGAACATGAACTCGGCCAGGCTCTTGGCAAGCTCCGTCTTGCCCACGCCGGTGGGCCCGAGGAAGATGAACGAGCCGATTGGCCGCTTGGGGTCCTTCAGGCCGGCGCGCGCTCGGCGGACGGCCCGCGACACGGTCTCGATCGCCTCCTGCTGACCGATGACCCGCTTGTGCAGCGCGTCCTCCATCTGGAGCAGTCGCTCCGACTCCTCCTGGGCGATGCGCGTGACCGGGATGCCGGTCCACATGGCCACGACCTGGGCGATGTCCTCGTCGGTCACCTGGGCCAGCTCGTCGCCCTGCTGGGCCTGCCACTTCTCGCGCTCCTGGTCGAGCTTCTCGCGTGCCGCGGATTCCTCGTCGCGCAGTCCGGCGGCAACCTCATAGTCCTGGTCGCTGATCGCCGTCTCCTTCTGGCGCGTGACCCGGTCGACCTCGCGCTGTGCGTCCTTGAGCTCGGGCGGGGTCGAGCTGTGGCGCAGGCGGACGCGGCTGGCCGCCTCGTCGATCAGGTCGATCGCCTTGTCGGGCAGGTGGCGATCGGTGATGTAGCGGATCGACAGGTCGGCCGCCGCGCGCACGGCCTCGTCGGTGATCTTGACCTTGTGGTGCTCCTCGTAGCGCTCGCGGATGCCGAACAGGATGTCGATCGTCTGCTCGAGCGTGGGCTCCTCGACCATGACCGGCTGGAAGCGGCGCTCGAGGGCGGCGTCGCGCTCGATGTACTTGCGGTACTCGTCGAGCGTCGTGGCGCCGATGCACTGCAGCTCGCCCCGCGCGAGCGGCGGCTTGAGGATGTTGGCCGCGTCGATCGCGCCCTCGGCGGCGCCGGCGCCGACGAGCGTATGCAGCTCGTCGATGAAGAGCACCGCGTCGGAGGTGTTGCGCAGCTCCTCGATGATCTTTTTGAGCCGCTCCTCGAACTCGCCACGGTACTTGGTGCCGGCGACGAGCGAGCCGATGTCGAGGGTCAGCACGCGCTTGTCGAGCAGTGTCTCCGGAACGTCACCGGCGACGATGCGCTGGGCCAGCCCCTCGGCGATGGCGGTCTTGCCGACGCCCGGCTCGCCGATCAGAGCCGGATTGTTCTTGGTCCGGCGCGACAGGATCTGGATGACCCGCTCGATCTCCTTCTCGCGGCCGATGACCGGGTCGATCTTGCCAGCGCGAACAGCATCGGTCAGGTTGATGCCCAGCTGGTCGACAGTCGGCGTCTTGCTCGCCCGCTTGGTCTCGCTCGTCGGCCCGCTGGCGCTCGACTGCGAAAGCACGCGGATGACCTCGTGGCGCACCTTGTCCAGGTTGACGCCAAGGGACTCGAGGACGCCGGCGGCGATGCCCTCGCCTTCGCGAACGAGGCCGAGCAGCAGGTGCTCAGTGCCGATGTAGTTGTGGCCCAGCCGACGCGCCTCGTCGATGGCCAGCTCGATGACCCGCTTGGCGCGCGGCGTCAGCCCGACTTCGCCGACGACCGGCCGATCGCCGCGACCGATGATGAACTCCACCGCCGTGCGCACCTTGGCCAGCTCGACGTTCATGTTCTCCAGCACGCGCGCGGCCACGCCCTCGCCCTCGCGGACGAGGCCCAGCAGCAGGTGCTCGGTGCCGATGTAGTTGTGGTTGAACCGCTGCGCCTCATCCTGGGCCAGCGTCAGCACCTTGCGCGCCCGGTCAGTGAACTTGTCGAACCGATCCATCAAACGAAGCCTGTGTCCCCACTGAAGCGCCCCCCAGCACCCTGAACCAGAATCGTAGCACCCAGCTCGAATGCTCCGACCGCCCGACGGTCCTGTTGCGATGGGTCATTGGGACTGGCCCGTGACCGCCTGGCCAACCCATCATGACGCCTCGAGGGCGCATGCGGGCCCCAAAGGCGACATCGAATACCTAAAGAAATGCGAACGGTCGCGCGGCCCCGGCGCCCCGGAGGGCCCGGGCAGGCGAGTCAGTCCTGGGCGGGCTCAGTGTCGGCGCCGTCGGCCGGAGCGGCCTCGGAGCTGCCTTCGGCGGGCTCGTCCGATGTGTGGGCGACGGGCGCGGCGGCCTCCTCGACCGGCTCGGCGGCCTTCTTGGTGCGGCCTCGGCGTGCCGGCTTCGCCTCGTCGGCGGCCACATCGGCACCCTCGGCCGGGGCGGCTCCGGCGCTGCCTTCGGGCTGTGAGGTAGCGCCGGCGGTCTCGGCCGAAGCCCCGGCCGAGACTTCCGTGGCGGCCGTTGTCTCGGCTGCCGCAGGCTCTTCGGCGGCGCTGTCCTCGGCGGCCGGGACCTCCTCTGCAGGAGGCACGTCGGCCGGGGTCGCGTCAGTGCTGGCAGCGGGCGCGGTGGTCTCGGCGCCGGGCTCGTCAGTGCTCGCAGCGGGCGCGGCGGTATCGGCGGGCTCGTCAGTGCTGGCAGCGGGCGCGGCGGTCTCGGCGGGCTCGGCGGTCGTTTCGGCGGACTCGGCGTCGTCGGCTGCTTCCCCGTCGCGGCGGGCCGCCTCCGTCTGCTCTATCTGCTGGCGAACCTGGGCGAAAGCCGCGGCGAGCGTGTTGTCGATGCCGCCCTCCGGCTCCTGCACCGCCTGCGACGCGTCGTAGCCGGGGCCGCGCTCCTGGCGCGGCCGGCGCTCGCGCTCCGGGCGCGGGGCGGGCTCTTCCTCGGCCTGCTTGAGACTGAGCCCGAGCCGATGGCGCTCCGAGTCGAGCGAGATGACCTTCAGGTTGAGGCGCTGGCCCTCGTGGACGACGTCGCCGGGATGGACGACGCGCTGGTGCGAGAGCTCACTGATGTGGATCAGGCCTTCCAGGCCGTCACGAACGCGCACGAAGGCGCCGAAGTTGACGATCTTGGTCACGGCGCCATCGATCAGGTCGCCAACCTTGAGGTCAGCCACCGACGAGTGCCACGGATCCGGCTGAAGGCGACGGATCGACAGGCTGATCCGGCCGCGCTCGTGGTTGATGTCGATGACCTCAGCCTCGACTTCCTCGCCGATCTTGTAGCCGGCCTCGGGATTGTTGACCTTGTTCCACGAGAGCTCGCTCTTGTGGACCAGGCCGTCGATGCCGCCGAGGTCGATGAACACGCCGAACGGCGCAATCGAGCGAACGGTGCCGGTCACCTTCTGGCCGACCTGCAGGCTGCTGAACAGCTCGTCGCGCTTCTCGCGCCGCTCCTCGTAGAGCGCGACCTTCTCCGACAGGATCAGGCGGTTGGCCTTGCGGTTGACCTCGAGGATCTTGAGGCGCAGCTTGCGGCCGACGTAGGGCTGCAGCTTCTCCGCGATCTCCTGGGCCGCGTCGCGCGGCTGCTCGTTCTGCGGCCGGCGCGGGAAGTCGACGATCTGGCTGATTGGCACGAAGCCGCGGATGCCGCAGTCGACGATGAGGCCGCCCTTGTTGTGGTCGATTACCGGCGCCTCGATGATCGTGCCGGCGTCGAGCTGCTCCTGCATCGCCCGCCACTTGCGCTCGAGCCCGGCGCGGCGCAGCGAGAGGACGGCGTGGCCCTCCGGCGACTCCGGCTGGAGCACGTAGACGAGCACGGTGTCGCCGATGTTCAGCTTGGGCTGCGTCTCCGCGTTGCGGCCGTACAGCTCGCGGTTGCTGACGACGCCCTCGGACTTGGCACCGATATCGACCAGGATCTCGTCCTTGTCGATGCGAACAACGTTGCCTTCGACGACATCGCCATGCTTGAGGCTGCGAATCTCGCCTTCCTGCTCGTTGAGCAGTTCCTCCATGGTCGTTGGCTCGGGGCCGTCGGGCACGGCGCGGCGCTTGGCTGCGGGTGCCTCGGGGGGCTCGGCGTCGGTGGGCTCAGCCTCGGTGGCTGGCTCGGCCTCTGTGGGATCAGCCTCGGTGGCTGGCTCGGCCTCGGTGGCTGGCTCCGCCTCGGTGGCTGGCTCGGCCTCGGCGGCCGGCTCGGGCTCGGTGGCCATATGGGCATCAGCGGTGCCGGCGGCGGTCTCAGGATCAGGCGCCTCGGCAGCCGGCGGCTCGGCGGTGACGGCTTCCTGAGCGGGGGCGGCCGCGGCGGCCATGGTCGCCTCGGCGCCGGAGCTCTCGGCGGGCGCCTGCTCGTCGGCGTGAGCCTCACCGGTCATGGCGGCGGCCTCAGCCTCGGCGCGCTGCTCGGCCATATCTTCGACGGCGGCATCGGCCTTGGCAGCCAGCTCCTCGGCATCGCCCAGCGGGCGAGCGCCGCTCGCGCCGATCGCAGCCTCAGGGCTGGGGTCGGCGGTGCCAGTCAGCGCGGCGCCATCGGCGGCGGTCGGGAAGGCCTCGGCGGTAGCGTCGGACTCAGCCGCCGGCACCGAACTGTCAGTGGTGTCCGCGGGCTGTGCCGCGGTCTCGGTGGACTCTGCGGCTGATGGCTCAGCCGTCTCCTCATCCACGCGCTCTGCTGTCAACTTGCTTCTTCTCCTCAGGTTTGCTCCCCGGACAAACAAAGAGCCCGAGCCAAACGCCCGGGCCATCGTCCGTGGTGGTCTGGGACCGTGTGGATCAGTGGGCTCGTCAGACTCCTTCGTACGTCGGCACGTGCGCGCTCTTCTCGCTGTTTCCCCGCAGGGCCCGCGCATGGTACCACGCACGATCTGCGGGCTACAATCGCCGGCCGTGCCAGAGCTGCCTGACCTGGCGATCCTCGCCGATGCGCTGCATGCCGGCCTCGCCGGCCGCCCGCTCGAGCAGGCGGTCGTGCATGAGCCGCTGGTCGTGCGTGGGACGCCAGCGGAGATCCGGGCGCTTGCCGGCCAGCGTCTTCACAGCGTCACGCGGCGTGGCAAGTTCTTGACGTTTGCCTTGGAACGGGATCGGCTGGTCGTCAATGCGATGCTCAGCGGACGGCTGGGGCTGGCGGGACCGGACATCAAGCCCTGGCCGAAAGCGGCAGCTGCGCTGTCGTTCGCGCCGCGCACAGCCGAGGCGGCGCCGGCCGCTGCCTGGCTGGCCGAGGCAGATTGGCTGCCGCCGTCAGGCAGCCCAATCGAGCTGCGCTATCGCGACGCCACGCGCATGGGCAAGCTGTACGTCCTGCCGGCGGGGATCGAGCGCTCGGTTGCCGGGTTTCAGGAGCAGGGCCCGGATGCCGACGACCCCGCGCTGACGCTCGACGAGTGGCGACGGCGCATTGGCCGGCACAGTGGCGAGTTGAAGAACCTGCTGCGCAACCAGGCCTTCGTGGCCGGCATCGGCAACGCCTACAGCGATGAGATCCTGTGGACGGCCAGGCTGGCGCCATATCGGACGCGCGCCTCGCTGACCGCCGAGGAAGTTGATGCCCTGTACGAGGCGACGGGCGAGGTTATGGCGTGGGCGATCGCTGCGCTGCGCCAGCTGGTGCCGCCCCGGCTGGAGGTCGAGCAGCGCGGGTTTCTGAGCGTGCACGCGAAGGGCGGCCAGCCCTGCCCGCGCTGCGGCACGCCGATCAGCTCGGTCAAGGCCGGCGGCTCAGAGACGAACTTCTGCCGATCCTGCCAACGTTGAAGTTCCATGCGTGTCGTCGCGGGAATCCAAAACGCCCACCGGATGGTGGGCGTTCATCGATTCGCAGAAAGTGCAAGGGATCCCGGCGACGACCTATTTTCCCGAGGAGCTACCCCCTCAGTATCTTCGGCGCTGGAGAGCTTAACTGCCGTGTTCGGGATGGGAACGGGTGTGGCCTCTCCGCTGGGGTCACCAGGATCCCCTGCGCAAGTGCTGACGTGACCAGGCGCCTCGCGGCGCATCGATGACCTTCGGCTTCTGCCTGACGCGAACGGCGATGTCCACGGACCCTCCGACAGCTGCCCATGGGTGGGCTGCTGAAAGAGGTCAAGCCCTCGACCATTAGTACGGCTCAGCTTCACTGGTTGCCCAGCTTCCACATGCCGCCTATCAAACAGGTGATCTCCCTGCGGTCTTACCCGGTTGACCCGGTGGGGAACCTCATCTCAAGGCGAGCTTCGCACTTAGATGCTTTCAGTGCTTATCCCAACCGAACATAGCTACCCAGCGATGCCCTTGGCAGGACAACTGGCACACCAGAGGTTCGTCCACTCCGGTCCTCTCGTACTAGGAGCAGCTCCTTTCAAGTTCCCTACGCCCGCGATGGATAGAGACCGAACTGTCTCACGACGTTCTGAACCCAGCTCACGTACCGCTTTAATTGGCGAACAGCCAAACCCTTGGGACGTACTTCCGCCCCAGGATGCGACGAGCCGACATCGAGG
>DATMJK010000092.1:0-48170 GCA_035553915.1 Candidatus Limnocylindrales bacterium
AACCCAGCCAAGCCCCGGCTGATTGCTTCGGCGATCATGCCCGGCACGACCGCGTGGGGCGCCCTGTACCACCGCGGCTACGTTTACGTGGGTGACATGAGCCGAGGGCTTGACGTCTTCAGGTTCAACCTCAGGGCCGCCCTCGCCGCGGCACCGGCGGGCCCGGGCTACGCTCAGGCCGCGACGCTGCCGCTGGCCATCGGCTGGCTGCTGGGGCTGCTGCTCGTGCCGCTGGGCAGGCGGCGCAGGGCGGCGCTGGCAACCGTCCGGTCGCGGCCCGTCGGGCTGACCTAGACTCTCGGGCAGGAGGTCTGCCCGCCGATGTTCTACGTCAGCCGCGGCAACGTGCCACACAAGCGGCACACTCAGCACCGCGCCCCGGACGGCTCGCTCTATGCCGAGGAGCTGTTCGGCATGGAGGGCTTCACCGGCCGCAGCTCGTTGCTCTACCACCGCGTGCCGCCAACGCGGACCCATCACATCGAGAAGGTACGCCAGCTCCGCCTCGACGCGGTCGATGATGGCCTGCACCGCCACCGGCTGGTCAAGTCGGGCGCGGTCGATGCGCGGGGCAACGTCGTCGAGGCACGCATTCCGCTGTTCTTCAATAGCGACGTCGTGATGGGCGTCGTCCGGCCGACCGAGTCGCTGCCCGAGACAACCTTCTACCGCAACGGCGAAGGCGACGAGATGCTCTTCGTCCACGAGGGAACGGGCACCTTCGACAGCATCTTCGGGCCGCTGCGCTACGGTCCCGGCGACTACATCGTCATCCCCATCGGGACGACCTGGCGGCTGGCCCAGGACGAAGGCGTGGCACACCGCATCCTCTACCTGGAGTCACCTTCAGAGATCGTGCCGCCCAAGCGCTACCGCAACGAGTGGGGCCAGCTGCTCGAGCACTCGCCGTTCAGCCAGCGCGACATCCGCGTGCCTGAAGAGGCGCCGCCACGGGATGATGACGGCGACTTCGTGATCCACGTCCGGGCGCGCGGGCGGATCACCGCGTACCACTACCGCCACCACCCCTTCGGGTTGGTCGGCTGGGATGGCTACCTGTGGCCGTACATCTTCAACATCGGCGACTTCGAGCCGATCACCGGCCGGATCCACCAGCCGCCGCCGGTCCACCAGACCTTCGCCGGCCGCAACTACGTCGTCTGCTCGTTCGTGCCACGCAAGTTCGACTATCACCCGCTCGCCATCCCGGCGCCATACAACCACTCGAACATCAACTCGGACGAGGTCATCTACTACGTGGCCGGCAACTTCATGAGCCGGCGCGGTGTCGAGATCTCGTCCTTCACGCTGCATCCGGGTGGCATCCCTCACGGCCCCCACCCGGGCACGGTCGAGGCGTCGATCGGCAAGGAAGGCACGGAGGAGCTGGCCGTGATGGTCGACACGTTCCATCCGCTGAACCTCACCCGCGAGGCCACGCGCCTGGAGGACGAGTCCTACCCGTATTCCTGGCTGCCGCCGGAGAACCCTGACGAGCAGGCGCGCGAGCTATCGGAGCGCGGGCCGGAGGCATTTCCCGACTGATCGAGCCCGCGGGGCGCGGAGTTTCGCGCCTACGCCGCAGGCCAATCCCGGGCCTGCTCGGCGAAGCCCGGCTCGTCGTCGTCGGGCTGCCAACGCAGCCGCCCGTCCAGCAGGACGAAGGGGTCGTAGAGCAGCGGCAGCGGCTCGTCCATCTCCATCTCGACGATGGCATCCGCGAGGACGCTCGGCGGCATCTCGATGGGGAAGCTGACCAACGTCGACCGGCTGGGCACAGCAAAGACCTGGTCGTGCTCGCCGAAGAGCCGGATCAGGTGGTCTGGCAGCAGCACGATTGACGCGGCGCATCCGCCCGGGCGCTCCAAGCGCTGGATCATCCGGCCCGAGAACGCTCCGCCGGACACGTCAGCCGGCGTCAGCTTGGCCAGGCGGCGGTGCAGGTTGGCCAGCGCCGCGGCCAGCAGCTGCTCAGGGGTGCACTCCCAGCGCTCCGCCACTTGCCTGTCGACTCTTGCATGGACGCCCCCGAGATCGACGCCGAACTCGACCGCGCAGCCGATGCTGGTCGCGGCCCGGACGAGGCCCTCTCCCGGCGGGTCGAAGGAGGGTCCGGCGAGCAGCGGGACGAGCCGCGGGCGAACCCATTCCCATGGTGCCGGCCGAGGCATGCGCTTCGCCGCACGCGCCAGCGCCCGATCCTGCTGGAGCAGCTTGCCGGCCGTGCGCAGTCGACGCTTGAGCATGCGGCCAGCATGAGCGTCGCCACTTATCCACCACTTATTTCGGGCCGGCCGAGGGCAAGCTGCGGGAGCGCGCTAAGGTGGGCGCATGACCGACCAGCACAGCCGGATGCTCGACGGCCTCGACTTCGACGGCCGACTCGATGCTCTCGAGCGGCGGCTTGCCCAGGCGGCAGCGATGCCACTGCCAAGCGGCCATACGGATGCGGATCCGGACACGCCCGAGGAGCGCTG
Organism: Candidatus Limnocylindrales bacterium; assembly: GCA_035553915.1. Classification (GTDB taxonomy): domain Bacteria; phylum Chloroflexota; class Limnocylindria; order Limnocylindrales; family CSP1-4; genus JALYGJ01. The sequence goes on from DATMJK010000092.1 coordinate 2,478, forward strand.
GCAGGCGCCACAGGTGTGGGCCCACATGGCCGAGTTCATCGGCTACTGGCACCGTCAGTTCGAGTCGGTCATCGGGGAGTACGCCGGCGAGCCGGTCCCATTCGGGCGGACCAAGCGCGACCCAGCCCGGATCGCCGCCATTGCGGTCGGCCGGCATGAACCGGTCGAGCAGCAGATCCGGCGCGTTCACGAGTCGCTGGCTGACTTCCGGCGCTACGTTGCCGGCTTCGGCGCCGCCGAGTGGAATGCGGTCGGGGTGCACGAGACGCTCGGCAACATGGACATGGAGCGGATGGTCGAGCGCTTTGTCGTTCGCCACCTGGACGAGCACCTCGATCAGCTCGAACGCCTCGGCGAGTGTTCAGGGCAAGCGGAACTCCGAGATCCGGATGGATGAGGACCCGGCAGCTGTCGCGGCTATCCGCCGCGGCCCTCGCGCCAGACGCTGCGGACCATGAAGAGCACGTTTGCCGGCCGCTCGCCCAGCCGTCGCATGAAGTACGGATACCACTCGGCGCCGTAGGGCACGTAAAGCCGGACCGTCCAGCCATGCTCGACCAGCCAGTCCTGCAGGTCGCGCCGGACGCCATGCAGCATCTGGAACTCGAAGCGCTCCGGGGCGATGGCATTGCGGTCGGCGAACTCGATCGCCCGCGCGATCAGCTGGTCGTCGTGCGTCGCCAGGGCCGGATAGCGGCCATCGGTCATCAGCCGCTCCATCAGGCGGACGAAGCTCTCGTCGACCTCGGCGCGCTGGACGTAGGCGACCGATGCCGGCTCGTCATACGCGCCCTTGCACAGCCGGACGCGGATCTGCTCCCGGATCAGCCGCTCGACATCGTCAGCCGAGCGGCGAAGGTATGACTGGATGACCACGCCCACGTCGTGGTAGTCGGCGTGCAGGTCGCGCGCGATCGACAGGGTCGCGTCGGCCCGGGTGTGGTCCTCCATGTCGATGCGCACGAAGGCCCCGATCTCGGCCGCCCGGGCAACGACCCGCCCGACGTTGTCGCGGCAGAACCGCTGATCGATGTCGAGCCCCATCTGGGTCAGCTTGAGCGAGACGTTCGCCTCGAGACCACGCTCGGCCAGCGCGTCCAGCGCCTCGAGGTAGCGATCGGCCGAGGCAGTGGCCATGTCGCGCGACGAGACGGACTCGCCCAACACGTCGAGCGTCCAGCGCAGGCCGCGCTCGCGCAGCCGTTCGAGCACGTCTAGCGCGTCGTCCAGGTTCTCGCCGGCGATGAAGCGGCGGACCATCGGCCGGGTCAGCGGAAAGCCGGTCGCGACGGCCGCCAGCCAGCGTCGCCGCGAGGCCCACAGGAAGAAGTTGCGCGACAGCCGAGCGGGGAGCTCGGCCAGCCGCGGTCGCGCACGTCGCGCGGCTGCTGCGGCTTCTGCCTCGGCCTGCCGGGCCTCGAAGGCGGCACGGATCGCCTGAGCCGGCAGGCCGCCGGCAAGCCTGCCGTCGGGCTGGACATAGAGCCTGCAGCCGAGGTTGGCCTGTCCCCCAGGCTCGCTCGGCACCACGTCCCGGCCGTCGAGACGGATGGTCGGTGAGCCGCGGAAGCCGAGACCCGCGGCGTGATCAAGGTCGTTGATGAATACCTTCTCGACCTCGCTCGGCAGGCCGCGCTCGGCGAGCACGGCGCGCAGGTCATCCTCGGCCCGGGCGGCGTGCGGACAGCCCGGCGTGATCAGCAGCTCAGCGCGCACTCGCCTGCCGCCAGGTCAGCTGCCGGCGAGGCAGCCGGCGACCTCGTCGGGCAGCCCCGGCTGTCCGCTGTCGCCCTCGCCGGTGACGAAGTCATAGGCCACGCCGGACCACGTGCCGGGCAGGCCCGGGTAGGCCTGCGGCAGGCCGTCGCCAACGAAGCCCACCCAGTCCGGTGACTGGTAGCCCGAGCTGCCGTAGGGAGCCACGGCCGAGATGCCACGCACGCGCTCGGCGGGGCGCTCCAGCAGCCAGCGGCCGGCGACCTGCGGATCGTTCGCCACTGGGCGCGGACTGGACAGGCTGAGCGGGGTCAGCGTGGGGGTCGGCGCGGCCGTCGGGCTGGGCTCCGGCGTGAGCGGCGCTGTCGCCGTGGCCGCTGGCTGGGACGACGAAGGCTCAGCGGTCGGCGTCCGCGGCGGGACCGGGTCGCCCGCGCAGGCAACGGCCAGCGACGCCGCCAGCGCAAGCGCCAGCCCAAGGCCGTCCCGGGCCTTGATCAAGCCGTCTCCTCGGCCGTGTCCGCCTCCAGGCCGCGAGCCAGCTCTTCGGTCCGCCGATAGGCCGCCCAGACGGCCTCGGACAGGACCGTCCGCAAGCGCCCCGACTCGAGCTCGTGCAGCGCGGCGGCGCTCGTCCCGCCGGGCGAGGTGACCATGTTGCGCAGCTGCGCCGGGTGCATGCCGCTCGACTTGGCGAAGAGGGTGCTGCCCTCGAGCGTCTCGATCACCAAGTCGTGGGCGACATGGCGCGGGAAGCCAAGGTGCACCGCAGCGTCGATCAGCGCCTCCATCACCAGGAAGACGTAGGTCGGGCCGGTGCCGGAGACGGCGGTCGCCATCGCGACCAGCTTCTCGTCGTCGACCTCCATCTCAGATCCGAGCGAGCCGAGCAGCACGCGCGTCTGCTGGCGCTGGGTGTCGGTCACCTCTGGCGTGGCATACCAGACGGTCACCCCCCGGCCCAGCTGGGCCGGCGTGTTGGGCATGCTGCGCGCAACCTGGCGGTGGCGCAGGACGTTGGCCAGCGCGCGCGTGCTGGCGCCGGCGATGATGCTGATCACCAGCTTGCCCTCGCGCAGTGCGGGCGCGATCTCACGTCCGACGCGGACAAGCATCTGTGGCTTGATTGCCAGCACGACCACGTCAGCCTGCTCGACGGCGGCCGCGTTGTCCTCGACGGCGTTGATGCCGTAGCTGCGCACCAGCTCGTCGCGTCGATCGGCGCGCGGGTGGCTGGCAAAGACCCGACCGGCTTCGACCTGCTCCGCGCGCAGCAGCCCAGCGATCATCGACTCGGCCATCACCCCCGAGCCGATGGTCGCGATCGTGGCGTCCCTGAGTGACATGCGGCCGAGTATAGGCGCGGCCCACGCGGGTCGGCCCTCCGCCGGGCTGCTCGCTAAGGGAGCATCTTTGCCCGCTTCGGCCTTTTCCGGAGCCCAATTCTGCGGTTCTGCTCCCTCACAGGGCGATCGAGCTCGAGATCGGCGCTGGACGAGCCGGCGTTGCGTGAAAGGCCGCTGACTGGCTCATCCGCTGAGCAGAACGGCCCACTCTCGGCCAGTGGCGGTCAAGTTCCATCCGACTCGCTCTCGTGGCGGGCAGCGTCGCCCGTTCAGCGGCTAGCTCGCGGGGCCGGCATCGCGGCCTAGGCGACCGCCCGACCAAGAACGAAATGGCGGCTCGTGGTCGTCACCTCGACCTCGCTGAAGCCAGCGTCGCGCAGCGCGCGCTCGAGATCGGCCGGGGCGTGATATGCCTTCGGGATGCCGAACTCCCTGCCGTCCTTCAGCCGGCGCTGCTGCACACCGCCGGCCGTGGGCGTGTAGTCCAGGCCCGGTGCCTCATCGAGCAGCGCGTACAGGCCGCCGGGCCTCAGCCAGCGCCGGCAGAGAGCCAGGAACTCCCCCAGCCGCGGCTGCCGGACGTGGCTCAGCCAGAGGCCGGTGAACAGCCCGTCGACCTGCCGGTCCGGCTCGGCCCAGGCATCGCGAACGTGGATGTGCGCGCGCAGCCCGTGCGCCAGCAGCCGCTCGCGAGCCCGCTCGAGCACGTCCTCCGAGACGTCATACAGCGAGAGCTCGCCCTTCTGTGCGAGCAGCGGCGACCACCAGCCAGTGCCGGCCGCCAGCTCCACGATCTCGCCGCGCCAGGGCAGTCTGTCGAGCCACAGCGTGGCCGCGTCCAGGTCAGCCAGGAAGACGGCCCGCTGGAGCGGCTCCCAGCCAAGGCCGGCGTAGGTCTCGTCGTACTCGCTGGCGCGGGCCGAGTAGTAGGCCTTCATCGCCGCGGTGTCGCTGGCCAAGTCGCCACGCGCGGCCTCCGCCCGCGCGCGCAGGCCCTCGCGCAGCCGGAAGCGCAGGAACTCGTTGTCCTGGGCCCGACCGATGCACTCCGGACACAACCGGGCGTGGGCTTCGATGTCGTCTGCCGTCCGCGGCTGATGCGGCCGGCCACACCACAGGCAGTTGAACGCCGGCGTCGGGGCCGCGCGCTGGTCTTCCGTCACGCCCCCACGCCGAGCGGCAGCCAGGCACCCGCCGGCGCCCCGGCCTGCAGGCCGCGCGGGTCGAATATCTCGGCCAGCAGCGCCACGCCGTCGATAACCCGCGGGCCCGGCCGGCTGAAATAGGCCGAGCCGTCAAGCGCGTAGACCTCGCCATCCTCGACCGCCCGCAGCTCGCGCAGCCAGGAAGGCGTCTCGGCCAGGGTCCACTCCTCGGCGGCCCGTTCGGCACTGAAGCCGCACGGCATCAGCAGCAGCTGATCGGGGTCAACCTCGCGGACCTGCTCCCACGTCGTCTGCGCCGACCGCTCGCCCAGCCGGCCGAGCAGCTCCCAGCCGCCTGCCCGGCGGACCTGCTCGGGCACCCAGTGGCCGGCGGCGAACGGCGGATCGAGCCACTCCAGGCAAACCACCCGCGGCGGCTCCAGCCCCTCGAGCCGGCGCTCGAGGACGCCGTTCTCGATGTCCGCCAGGCGCTCACGCAGCATCTCGACCAGGCCAACGGCTTCGTCCTCAGCCTCGGTCATGGCACCGACCGTCGAGACCGTGTTGAGGATGCCCTCGATCGAGGTCGGCTCGAGGCTGATGACCGTCGCGCCCGACTTGAGCGCGCGCACGGCGCGCCCCACCTCGCGGTAGCCCACCGCGCAGACCTCGCACAGCTCCTGGGTCAGGATCAGGTCCGGACGTGCATCGGCCAGCGCCTCCCGGTCGAGGCGATAGATCGAGCTGCCGCCGTGGACGCTGCGCACGACGCGGTCGTGGATCTCGCGGCTCGAGCCATCCGCCGGTCCGGCATCGCTGGTCACGACCGGCACCGATGCCACCTCGGGCGGGTAGTCGCACTCGTGCGTGCGCCCGACCAGCTCGTCGCCCAGGCCAAGCGCGAACACGATCTCAGTCGCGGAGGGCAGCAGCGAGACGATGCGCATCGTCTAGCCAGCATAGCCCTGGCCGCCCGAATCGGACCGCCGTGCCAGACTCGCGCCATGGCGCTTCAGCACCAGCCAGCTGCCCAGCCGGTGCTCGTCGAGGACGTGTCCAAGCGATTCGGTCGCATGGAGGTTGTGAGCGGCCTGTCGTTCGAGGTTCGTGCGGGCGAGGTGCTCGGCTTCCTCGGCCCAAACGGTGCGGGCAAGACGACGATGATGCGCATGGTGCTCGACATAATCCGCCCCGACAGCGGTCGGATCGAGGTCTTCGGCGGACGGCCCGGGCTGGCCCAGCAGCAGCGCGTCGGCTACCTGCCCGAGGAGCGCGGCCTGTACCGCGACGTGACGGCGCTCGACACGCTCACCTACTTCGGCTCGCTCAAGGGCCTCTCGGGCGGCGACGCGCGCCGGCGGGCGGTGGAGCTGCTGCGCGACCTCGGCCTCGGCGATTCGCTGCACAAGAAGGCGGGCGAGCTCAGCCGCGGCATGCACCAGAAGGTGCAGGTAATCGCGACCGTGCTCCACCAGCCGGACCTGCTGATCCTCGACGAGCCATTCCAGGGTCTCGACCCGGTCAACGCGCAGCTGCTGCGCGATCTGGTCGTCAGCCAGCGCGATCGTGGCGCGGCCGTTGTGATGAGCACCCACGACATGAACGAGGCACAGGCGCTGTGCGACCGGCTGCTGCTGATCGATCACGGGCGACGGGTGCTCTACGGCAGCCTGGCTGAGATCCGGCGCGGCTACGCCAGCGGCGCGGTCGAGGTCGTTGGCGAGGCGCTGCCAACCGAGCCCGGCCAGCTGCGCTCGGTCGCCGCGGCCAGCGCGCTCGATGGCATGATGCGCTACACGCTGCGCGACGGCGCCAGCGCTGGCGACCTGTTCCGTGAGCTGGCCGGCGCCGGCGTGTCGGTCAGCCGCTTCGAGGTCGCGGCGCCGACGCTGAACGAGATCTTCATCCGCGCGGTGGCGCGAGCATGACGGCAGCCAGCCAACCCGAGCAGCCGCGCCGCTCCTTTCTGCGGCTGCTGGCGGTCGTCGCGCGACGCGACTACCTGCGCACGGTCCGCCGCCGCGGCTTCATCTTCGGCACGGCCATGCTGCCGGCGGCGATGATCGGCTTCACCGTCCTTTCGACGCTCTTCGCGCCGGCAATGCAGCCCGGGCCGCCGCCAAGTCTGTCAGTGGTCAACGAATCGGCGGTCGCGATCCGTGCGCCGGCGGGCATGCAGGTCGCGCTGCTCGATCGCGCCGCCGCCGAGGCGGCGCTCGGGCGGGGCGACATCACCGAGTTCTACGTCATCCCGGCGGGCTACCCGGCTGACCCGCAGGTGGCGCGCGTCAGTGGCGCGAGCTCGCCGCCGGGCATCGACCAGCTCCAGCGCCACGTTGCCCAGGAGCAGGCGCTGGCGGTCGTGCTGCGTGCCTCGCTGGTCGCTGGCAGCAGCCTTCCGCCGTCAGTCGGCGAGCGGCTGATCCAGCCGTTCGTGCTGCACGAGCTGAGCGGCGGCGGCGCGCCCACCGGCCCGGGCGCCGAGCTCGGCTTCGGCTTCCTGCTGCCGTACCTGTTCACGATCCTGTTCGTGCTGAGCATCTTCATCACCAGCGGCTACCTTCTCCAGTCGGTCACGGAGGAGAAGGAGAATCGCGTCGTCGAGATCCTGCTCAGCTCCGTCCCGCCCGGGCCGTTGATGGCGGGCAAGGTGCTCGGCCTCGGCGCGGCCGGGCTGACCCAGGTCGCGATCTGGGTGGCGACGGCGCTGGCGGCCCTGCCGCTGGTCGTGGAGCGGGTCCCGGCACTGAGCGGCGTCAGCGTCAGCCCGACGCTTCTGCTGCTGTCGTTCCTGTTCTTCGTGCTCGGCTACCTGGCCTATGGCGCGATCTTCGCCGCCATCGGCGCGATCGCTCCGGGCACCCGCGAGGCGCAGCAGTACTCGGGCTTCTTCGGCTTCTTCGCCGTCATCCCGCTCATCTTCGCCGGCGCGTTCTTCGCCGATCCCGGATCACCGCTGGTCGTCGCGCTGGCCCTGATCCCACTGACCGCGCCGGCAGCAATGCTCCAGCTGCTGGCCATCGCACCCGAGCCGCCGTGGCTGCTGATGGCGGCGTCGCTCGTCTCGCTGGGTACCTTCGCGCTGCTGGCCACGATTGGCGCGGCGCGCATCTTCCGCGCGACGTTGCTGCTCTACGGCAGCCGGCCGAGCATCAGCCGGATCATCTCCGCCGTCACCGCCCGCGGCTAGGCCCCGGCGCGCCTGCTGATCCCCCGCTCAGGCGGGCGGCTTGACCTCGTCGACCATCGCCCGGGCAGCGTCGCGGTCCTTGAACCAGAGCGCGTCGATGGGTGTGAAGTTTGCCCATTCGGCCGGCAGCGAGTCCTCCGGGAAGATGGCGTTGACCGGGCACTCAGGCTCGCAGGCGCCGCAGTCGATGCACTCGTCAGGGTCGATGTACAGCTTCCGATCCGGGCCCCGCTCGAAGTGGATGCAGTCGACCGGACAGACCGAGACGCACGATTCGTCGAGAACGTCGATGCAGGGCTCGGCGATGACATACGTCATTCGAAGCTGCCTCCATGATGGCGCCGGCCGCGCGGCCGGGGCTAGGGCCTTGCCCGCATGTTAGCGCGCGTTGGCGCGCTCCGGCGGAATGGCGTGGCTCAGGGCTGCCTGAGCTCAACGGCCGCGACCATGCCCTGCTCGAGATGGCCCGGCAGATGGCACATCAGCCGCAGGCCGTCGCGCTCCGGAACGAGGTAGACGACGGTGGCCGTCTGGCCGGGGCGCACGAGAAGGCGCACGCCGCGCTCGGCAACGGCCGGCTCGACCGAGGCTGGCGGCGCGCTGGCGAAGGCGGCCGGCGGCGTAGCGGCAGCGTTGGCCTGCGCCCAGGCTCGCTGGACGTCTACGTCACCCAGCACGAACTCGTGATCGACCAGGCCCGCGTTGACGATGTTGAGGCGCACGGTCTCACCGGCCACGAGGTAGACCGTTCGCGGCGAGAAGGCGTAGTCGTGGAGCAGCACGTTCACCGGCCGCGGGACCTGGACCGTGCCCGGGCTGGACAGGTCTGGCGGCGGCGCCGGCGTTGCCGCGAGGCGGGCACCGAGCAGGACCAGGCCGAAGGCAACGGCGAGGCCCACGACCACAACGAGCACAGGCGCGCGTGAAACACGGCGCGGGCTGGCGGCAGGCGATGCCGGGAGGCCGGATTGATCGTCAGCTGGCTGGCGGGTCACCGTCTGACTGTAGGCCGAGCGCGCCCAAGCCGCCCGCAGGCGGGCTCGGGCCCGGGCCGGCAGGCCCCGTCAGGCAGCCCAGGGCCCGTCCGGCGGGCCCCAGCGGAAGGGCGCCAGCAGCTGGCTCTCCGCAGGCATCCCGCCCGCGACGACCAGGACTCCAACAACCAGCGCGCAGATCGCGGCCAGCAGCAGCAGGCGGACGGGCCAGGCGTGCAGGCGAGCCAGGCCCTGGGTGGCAGCGGTCATTCGATCTCCTTCGAGTAGCCTCAGGCCCCGCCTCGATGGCCGGGCGGCGGGCGCACTCTAGGCGTCGACGCTGCTCGCTCGATCTATGGCCAATTGGCTGCCACTTACGGGCAGCGTGGAAAAGCGTCGTGGCTCAGCGGCGTCCCTGGAAGCAGTCGGAGCAGTAGACAGGGCGCGCGCCGGACGGGCGGAAGGGCACGCGGGCCGTCTTGCCGCAGTCGGCGCAGACGGCGTCGAACATCTCGCGCTGGGGGCGATCGCGGTAGCCGCCGCCATCCACCTCGGACGAGTAGCCTGCGCCGGCGTAGCCGCCGTACGATCCCCCGCCAGCCGGCCCGCCGTAGCCAGAGTCACCGTAGCTGCTCGAGGACTGACGCTGCGCCTTGCGAGTGGCGCGGCACGACGGGCAACGCTTGGGTGGTTCCGTAAAGCCGCGCTGCTCGTAGAACTCCTGCTCGCCGGCGGTGAAGGTGAACTCCTGCCCGCAGTCCGCGCAGGCCATTGCCCGATCCGTGTACACCTGAGAACGACCCTCCAAGAACCTGTACGCCAGCTCAGGGTCGTTGCGGCTTCTGCATTCTGGCCCGGTCCGGGCCAGGGCTGCGCTCTACCAGGCCGTCCCTGAATCGGCGCGACTATAGCGAGGCCGTCGCGCGCAGTCCAGCCTGACCTGCCGTCTGTCAGTGCCCGCCGCCATGGTCGCCCATGCCCTGCGGCTGCCAGTCGTCGCTGAGGTACTTCTCGGGCTCGTCCTGGAAGTCGAGCATGCAGCCGCGCGAACAGAAGTAATGCGTCTGGCCGTCGTGATCGGCGGTGTGCTGAGCGTTCAACGTCTCGACCTGCATTCCGCAGACTGGATCGGTAGCCGTTGCCATGTCGATTTGTCTCCCTTTGAGATGCGGCGCCGATATCCTTGCGCCAATGACCACACAGCGACCCACCGACCGACCGTCCGAGGATCGCAAGCTCCTTCGACCAGCACCATACGCTGACACGAGCTTCCTCGACAGTGACGCATGGCGCGCCCTGCGCATCATGGGCGAGTTCGTCGACGGCTTCGACGCACTCGCGCGCCTGGGTCCGGCGATAAGCATCTTCGGCTCGGCACGACTTCCGCTCGACGACCCCTGGTGCCTGGCTGCGGAGCGGCTTGCCGGCGATCTGGCACGGCGCGGCGTGACGGTGATCACCGGCGGCGGACCGGGCGTGATGGCTGCCGCGAACAAGGGCGCCGCGGAGGCAGGCGGCGTGTCGGTCGGCCTGGGCATCGAGCTGCCCCACGAGCAGTCGATCAACTCGTATTGCACGCTAGCGCTGAACTTCCGCTACTTCTTCGTGCGCAAGACGATGTTCGTCAAGTACGCACAGGGCTTCGTGATCTTCCCAGGCGGCTTTGGCACCTTCGACGAGCTGTTCGAATCCCTGACTCTCGTCCAGACGGGCAAGATCGACCACTTCCCGATCATCCTGTTCGGTACGAGCTACTGGCAGCCGCTGCTCGACTGGCTACATGAGCCGGTGGCGAGCGGCGGGATGATCAGCCCGACCGACTTCGAGCTAGTGCGCTGCAGTGACGACACCAACGAGGTCGCCGACTGGCTGATCGAGTCGCTGGCAGCCGCCGAAGCTGCCCAGGTGCGGGTCGAGGCAAGCCGCGATCCCGAGGCAGTCGAGCAAAGGCAGGAGAAGGCCGCCCAGCGGACAGGGCGGCCGGAGTGACCCGTACCGGCGCAGGCCACAGCTAGACGTCGAGCGCCTCGCGTAGCTGGAGCTGGCGCATCACGTCGGCGCGGGTCAGCATGCCCACCAGCCGGCCGTCCTCCAGGACCGGCAGCTGCTCGAACTCGTGCTCGGCCAGCAGCTCGACCGCCTGCTGCACCCGCGCGTCAGCGTCGATCGTCACCAGGCCTTCACGGCCGCCCATGACCTCAGCCACGCTGACGCGGCTGCGCTGCGCCGAGGGAACGCGCTGCAGGTCGCTGACGGTGACCATGCCGACCAGCCGGCCGTTGTCCGAGACGGCCATCGCCCGCCGGTTGCGCGGCAGGAGGTAGTCCTCGATCAGCTCCGCCACGGACAGGCCGGGTGGCACGGCCGTGTCGTCTCGTCGGGTGATGTCACGCGCCCGCACGCGTCGCAGTCGCGTCTCGAAGACGACCTGCTGAACGCTCGCCGAAGCAGCGTTGTGCAGGAACCAGGCGATCGCTGCCATCCAGATGCCGCCGAAGAGGTTGCCCAGGGCAAGGATCTGGAACAGGCCGAATCCGAACAGGCCCCAGGCGATGACCTTGCCAACCGTCGCCGCGCCCTCAGTCGCCCGCCTGACGCTGCCCGTCGCCGTCCAGAGGATCGCGCGCAGCACGCGGCCGCCGTCGAGCGGGAAGCCCGGGATCAGGTTGAACAGACCAAGGATGACGTTGATGATCGCCAGGTAGCCGGCGACCAGGCCGATTCGAGGTTCGCTCTCCCATGTGGCTGCCCAGAGCAGGGCCGCCGGAACGGCCAGCGCGAAGCTGGTCAGCGGCCCGACGATCGCGACGAGGAACTCGGTCGATGGCTTCTTTGCCTCGCCGCCAAGGTTCGATACCCCACCGAAGATGAACAGCGTGATCGACTTCGCGGCGAGACCGCGGGCGAGGGCCATGAACGAGTGGGCCAGCTCGTGGATCAGGACCGACACGAAGAGCAGCAGCGACGCGATTGCCGCCAGCACCCAGTACTCGATCTCGCTCAGCTCCACGCCGAACTGGCGGAAGCCGAAGATGGCCAGCGACCACGTCAGCAGCGCGAAGATGATCAGCCAGCTGTAGTGGACGCCGACTTCGATGCCGCGGATCGTGAACAGCCGGACGGAGTTGTGGAGCATTGCTGCGCATACTAGGCTCAACCGAATGCGAATCGCGATTGCCAGCGACCATGCCGGTCTTGCACTCAAGCACTCCATCACGGCATGGCTGCGCGAGGCCGGTCATGAGGTCGTCGACTTCGGCACTGACGACAGCGCGCCGGTCGACTACCCCGATCTCATCGCGCCTGCGGCGCGCGCGGTTGCCGACAGCGAGTGCGAACGCGGCATCGTGCTGGGCGGCAGCGGGACGGGCGAGGCGATCGTGGCCAACAAGGTGCGCGGCATCCGCTGCGTCCACGCCAGCGATCCCGTCACCGCCCGGCTGGGTCGCGAGCACAACGACGCCAATGTCCTGGCCATGGGCGCTCGGATCGTAGGCGAGCAGGTGGCGCGAGCCTGCGTCGATGCCTTCCTGGGTGCGCAGTTCGAGGGCGGCCGCCACGTCAGCCGACTGGAGAAGCTGGCCCAGCTCGAGGGCGGCCGCTATCCCTGACTTCCGCCGCGGGGCGGGGGAAAGAGAAAGGCCGGTGCCACCGGCACCGGCCTCGTACGTGCGTTCCCGTCACGCTACGGCTGTACGGGGTCCCCGCCGCCGCCACCCTCGCCGCCGCCCGGAGCGGGCTCGACCGGGGTGTTGATGTTGATGTCAGTTCCGCCCTGATTCCCCTCGAAGCCGCCGAAGCCCAGGAACCAGATCAGCGCCAGGACGATGACCACCGCCAGGATGATGCCAATGATCGTGCCTACGCCAGGTCCGCTGTCGCGCTCAACGACGACGTCGCGGTCGTGATGCTCGTGCGTCATCGATTCTCGCTCCTCACTCTCAATACCCGAGCACGGCGCCCGGTCTTCGGGGACTTTCGGGGGTCTGCGGTTGCAGGAGCCTGTCCGCGCCGACGGCGAGGCGCTACAAAATCGCGCGACGGAGGCGGCTGCAACGCCGCTGCGGCGGAAAGGCGGTCGAGTGCGATAATCGGCCGGCGGGCGGGAGTAGCTCAGTTGGTAGAGCGCTAGCCTTCCAAGCTGGATGTCGCGGGTTCGAATCCCGTCTCCCGCTCCAGATCATCGGACGTATCGGTCCTCGATGGAGCACGCTCGCTCAACGGCCCAAGGCCTCTGGTGCTGCGTGCCACGCTCGCACGACCGGCACATCGCCCGTCAGCTCGACCGTAAAGGCCACCGCGCCCGCGTCTCCGGCAGCTGACCCGGTCAGCTCGCTGAAGGTCAGGCCATCGAAGGTCAGCCCAGTCCAGGCCCGCCCATCAGCCGACCACCAGGCTCGGCCGGCCGACAGGCCGTCCATCCCGGGCACGACTTGGCTGCCCAGCACCAGGTAGCCGTCGTCGCGCCCGTGCACGGCCCAGACCGACGTGCCGGCAAAGGCGTCAGCCGGCAGTGACCGCCACTCAGCGCCGTCGCTCGATGACAAAGCGACCGCGCCGCTACCTGGCACGTCGGCGGGGACGAGGTTGCCGACCGCGATCAGCCCGGCAGGGCCCTCCGCCACCCCTTCGATCGTCGCCGAGATGCCAGCTGGCACGACCGCCGGCCGGAACTGGCCGCCACCATCAGAGAGGGCCGCCATGAGCGCAATCGTGTCCGTCTCGAAGTCGTAGGCCGTGCCAAGCAGGACCATGCCCGCACCGCCAGGCGGCGTGACGGCATCGGCGACGTAGTCGAGCCCGGCCAGCTCGGTGATCGCCTGCCAGCGCTGGCCGTCATCCGAGAGCCAGATGGCGGCTACGACATCGTCGCCGTAGCTGCCGCGCGCGACGAGCCACCCGTCCGCGACGCCGACGCCCTCCACGGCTCCGCTGCGCATGGATGCCGGCAGCTCGAGCCGCTGCCACTCCCCAGCGGCCGTCCGCCGCCAGCCGGCGTTGCCGGCGCTGCCAGTGTCGGGGCACTCCTCGTCGAAGGACGCGCACAGGCTGTGGAAGCCGAATGCGTAGAGCGAGCCGTCCAGCTCGGCGACGTGGTCCAGGCTGGCGCCGTGGAAGGCCTCGTCGGCCTCGCGCTGCCAGGACTCACCGTCGGCCGATGTCCAGACGACACCCTGCCGAACGCCGTCCACACCCTGTCCGGTCGCCGGCTCGGCGCCCACGGCCACGAAGCCACCGGCCGTGCTGATGGCTGCGCTTACGCTCAGCGCCCCGTCGGCGGGGAAGCCGGCGATCTGGGATAAGCCGGCATCGGCGGGGGTCGAGCTGGGTGGCAGGTCAGTTGGAACGGTGGCCGGGGAGGCCGTCGGCGAAGCGTCCGTCGGCGTCGGCTGCGCCGGATCTGTCGGGCCCGCCGGCGTGGGCAGGGCCGTCTGCTCAGGCGGTGTTGGCGGAGCCTCGCTCGTGGCGCAGGCAACGACGACGAGCAGGAGGAGCGCGCCCAGCGAGGCGCGCAGGATCAGCTGCACGCGCTTGAGCCTAGCGCGTCACGACGACGATTGAGGCTCCGTGCCTGACCGGCTGGCCACCGCACTCCCCGGCATCGAGCGACATCGACGCATTGATGCGCCAGGTGCCGGCCGGTAGGCGCAGCTGGCGATCGGCGAAGAACGCGCGCCAGAAGCCGGCCATCGGCTCGTCGTCGGAGAACGCGCCGCTCTTGGCGAAGGGTTTGCTCAGCACCTCGTCGCGGATGAAGGTGTGGCGCGCGCAGTCGGCGGTCAGCACCGGTTGCATGTCGATCGGCCCGTCGAGCTGCTCGAGGCTGAAGATGAGCGGCCCGCTGCCCGAGCCGAACAGGTCGATGCTATCGAGGGGACCGCGATAGACGAGGGTCGCGCCGACCGTCATCGGCTCATCTACCGCGTAGACCTGCTTCTCCGAGCGGAGCACCAGCTCGAACCCATCCGGACCTCCCGCCCGCGCCTCGATCGGCTCGGCCGGCGGCAGCGGATCGGCCGGCGACGGCGAGGGCTCGGGCGCGGCGCACCCCAGCGAGAGGAGACAGCCGAGCGCGAGCGCCAGGGCTCTCATCCCTCGAGCACCGACAGGTGATGGCGCAACATCTTCCTCCACCAGTACCAGTGGTGCTCCACGTCGTGCCCCCAGTAGTCGAACGTCGCCGGCACGCCCTTGGTTTCGAGGATGCGCTGGATCTCGCGCGTGTCGCGCAGGCACTCGTCCTCCCACGCGCCCTGGCCACAGCAGAAGACGATCCGGCTGCGCCGGTAGTGATCGAGGTGCCACGGATCGCTCAGGCTGGGCAGGTAGTAGAGCGGGCTGTTGAAGTACACGTGCTCGTCGCTGTAATCGCCGACGAACAGGGTCGGCTGGTACAGGCCTGACAGCGCGATCAGGCCATCGATCACGTCCGGCCGGCGAAAGAAAGCGTTCGCCGCGTGGAACGCGCCCATGCTGCAGCCGGTCGCCCAGACGGTGTCGCGGCCGGACTCGCGCCGCGCGAAGGGGACGACCTCCTCGACCACGTAATGGTGATAGTCGTCATTGCGCCGCGCGCGGGCATCGATCGGGGCACCGGGGTTGGTCCAGCTCTGCCAGTCGATGCCGTCGACCGCGATGAGCATCAGCCGGCCGCCCTCCAGCAGGTCGTGGCAGCCGTCGATCATGCCGAAGCCCTCCCAGTCTGCGGCACGACCGTCCTGCGACGGGAAGGCGATCACTGCCTGGCCGGCGTGGCCGTAGACGATCAGCTCCATGTCGTGGCCCAGCCGCTCGCTGAACCACAGCCTGGTCTCGCGCCTCACGGCCGGCGATGGATCTCGCGCGCGGCGGCGAACAGGACCTCCACGTCCCGATGGCGCATCAGGTAGCCGTGGTCGCCGATCGCCGCGGAGAACACGCTGTCCATCCGTGTCTCGGCGACGAGCAGCGGCGCGAACTCGCGCAGGACGTCGTCGTGCGAGATGGCGTACTGGCGGCCGTCGCGGCGGCTGATGTACAGGACGGCATACGGGCGCGTGACCGGCGCGTCGATCCTCCCGTGGACGAGCACGTTGGCCCATTCGCGATAGAAGTTGAAGTCGTTGGCGAAGTTGAACATGTCGACCGTCAGGCCGCCCGGCGGCCGCATGTTGACCTCGAGCGGCACCAGCTCACCGGTCGGCGTGCGGAAGACCTCGAAGTGGAACGGCCGCTCGCGCAGATCGAAGGCGCGGGCCATCTTCTGGCCGATCGCCCGAATGTCATCAGGCACCACACGCGGGATCCAGTAGTACAGGTCGCGCTGCTCGTTGACCGACTCCATCACGCCGGTGCTGTAGATCAGCGTCGAGTCGAAGACCACCTCGCCGCGCCGGTCGGCCAGCCCGTCGTAGGTCATGATCTCGCCCGCCACGAACTCCTCGACGATGTAGTCGACGGGCAGCTTTTCGCGCAGGTACGTCTCGACCTGGTCGTCACTCTCGAGCTTGAAGGTGCGGGCCGCGCCGACGCCGATGTCCGGCTTGGCAACGACCGGATAGCCGACCTCGCGGATGAAGGCGCGCAGCGCCGATGGCGATCGGCAGACGCGCCCGCGGGCAGGCTTGAGCCCGGCGGCGAGGAAGCGCTTCTTCGTCAGCGACTTGCGCTTGATCGCGCCGATTCCGCGACGGTCGATGCCCGGGATGTTGAAGTCGGTGCGCAGCGCCGCCTCCGTCTCGAGCCAGTGCTCGTTGAGCGAATCAAGTCGGTCGATCAGGCCGTGGCGGTTGATGAACCAGCCCAGCGCGCGCACCAGCTGGCCGTAATCGCCCATGTTGTCGACGCGGTAGTAGTCGTTCAGCGACGCCCGCAGGTCGGCGTGCAGCTGCTCATGGTTGGCGTCGGCGATGCCGAGCACGTTGGCGCCGGCCTCGCGCAGCCCGACGACGAAGCGGTACCAGTTGGGCGGGAAATGAGGCGACAGGAAGACGACGTTCATGCCGGCTCGTCCCTCCTTGAGTCAGCGTGGAGGGGGAGGTTAGCGCATATCCGCGGCCGGCCGCGAGCGTGGTCGCCGCTTCACGCTACGCTATGGGCGGCACCACTGGTGCCGCTGCGTGAAATACCTGGAGGTGCGCGAACGTGCTCGGTGGGCTGCTGCCCTATCTGCTTCTGGTGCTCTTGCCAACCGTCCTGGTAACCGGCTGGGCCGCGTGGCGCGTCCGGTCGACCTACAACAAGTGGGACAAGATCGATTCGGGCATCCGCATGGCGCCCTTCGACTTCGCCCGCTACCTGCTCAACCAGCAGGGCCTGCACGACGTCGGTGTGGAGCCCACGCCCGGCCACTTGACCGACCACTACGATCCGCGCTCAAAGACGCTGCGCGTCAGCTCCGCCGTGGCCGGCAACCGCGGCACGGGCCGCTACGACCCGCTCGAGCAGACGCTCAGCTACGCCGACCACGGCGCCGGCCAGCTGTCCGTCGCCGCGGCGGCGGTCATCGCCCACGAAGTCGGCCACGCACTCCAGCACCGCCAGCGCGACCCGGCGATGTCGTTGCGGCAGCTGATCGTGCCGGTCGCCCAGATCGGCTCGACGATCGCGCCGTGGCTGATCCTGATCGGGCTGATCGTCAACTTCCTGGGCCTGGCCGTAGTGGGCCTGGTCTTCTTCGCCGGCGCGGTCGTGTTCACGTTCGTAACGCTGCCCGTCGAGTTCGGGGCGAGCAACCGGGCGCTGGCCTTCGTCGGCACGCTGGGCATGCACGGCGAGCGCCTGGACGGCGCGCGCTCCGTGCTGCGCGCCGCCGGATGGACGTACGTCGCTGCCGCGCTGACTGCGCTGCTGACGTTCCTCTATTACCTGATGCTGCTGCTCGGCTCGCGCCGCTAGACGTTCGATGGCGGCCCTGAGCCGCGGGCGGGAGCCACATCGACGCCCACGACCGCAACGCGCCTGCGTCAAACGCCCCGAGCACTTGAAAGGCCGGGGCGCCGCTGGCGCCCCGGCCTCGCCGGATACCTGTTGATCTTGAATCAGTCGCGGTCGGTCTTGTCCTTGAGCTCGTCACGGACATCGGCGTAGCCCTCGCGGACCTCGCCCTTGCCCTGCTCGAGCTTGCCCTCGTACTCCATCTGCTCGTTGTCGATCGCGTCGCCAACGTGCTCCTTGATCGTTCCTCGAGCCTGCTCCAGCTTGCCCTGCTCTCGGTCGTGGTCGCCCATCTCTACCTCCTGATGGCGGTGGATGGCAGGCTTAGCCTGCCCCGGATCAGGTTCAGGCGCTGGCCGCTAAGCGGCGGCTTCGAGTCGGCGGCTGCGCGTTGCAGCGACGTCCCATTGGCCTCCATTGGGCGGCGGCGCGAGCGCAGAGTAGAATCTGCGCCCCGGCATCTCACCAGAGGATCGGCTTGACCGACACGTTCGCCCAACCTGACAACAAGCCAGACACCAAACACGCCGGCCGGACCAGCGCCGGCATGAGCCGGCTCGAGCTGCGGACGGAGATGGCACGGGCCATCTGCCGGCCGGAACCACCCATGCTGGGGCCGGAGACCACGCTCGGCGAGGCGCTGGCGGTGATGCGCGAGCGGCGCGGCGAGGCGCTGCTCGTCGTGGACGGTGCCCGGTTGCTGGGAATCCTGACCGAGCGCGACGTGCTCCGCCGGGTGCTCGGCCAGAACGTGGACCCGAGCCGGCCGGTGAGTGACTTCATGACCGCCCAGCCCGCGACGCTCGACGCTGGCGCGACGCTGGTCGAGGCGCTGCTCGCGATGGAGGCGGGCGGCTACCGCAACCTGCCGCTGGTCGAGGACGGGCAGGTCGTCGGCCTGCTGCGCCAGCATGACCTGCTGGACTACATTGCCGAGGCCTTTCCGCAGGAGATCCTCAACCTGCCACCGCGGCCGCACCAGCTGATGGAGGAACCTGAAGGCGCGTGACGACTGAAGCCGCTCCCCACAAGGACGTGCAGGTCCGCGAGCTGGAGCGGGTGACGATCCGCTTCGCCGGCGATTCCGGCGACGGCATGCAGCTGACCGGCACCCAGTTCACCCGCACCGCGGCCGTCTTCGGCAACGACATCAGCACGCTGCCTGACTTCCCGGCTGAGATCCGCGCCCCGGCCGGCTCGCTCCCGGGCGTATCGGGCTTCCAGATCAGCTTCTCGTCTGAGGAGATCCACACCCCGGGTGACGCGCCCGACGTGCTGGTGGCAATGAACCCGGCGGCGCTGCGCACGAACATCGGCGACCTGCCCGCCGGCGGCGCGCTGATCGTCAACAGTGACGCCTTCACGGCCAACAACCTCAAGAAGGCGGGCTACGAGTCGAACCCGCTGGCCGACGGCTCGCTGAAGCAGTACACCGTCTTCGAGGTGCCCATCACGACGCTCAACGCGCGCTCGGTCGAGGGCCTCGAGATGGGCGCCAAACAGGTCGACCTGACCAAGAACTTCTTCGCGCTCGGGCTGATGTTCTGGCTGTACGGCCGGACGATGGATCCGACGCTCCGCTGGATCGAGGAGCGGTTCAAGGCCAAGCCAGTCATCGCCGAGGCCAACGCGCGCGCGCTCAAGGCCGGCTACGCCTTCGGCGAGACGACCGAGATGTTCCACACCAAGTACCACGTCGCGCCGGCCAAGCTCGAGCCGGGGACCTACCGCAACATCACCGGCAACGAGGCGACGGCGCTTGGCTTCGTGACCGCGTCGCGGCTGGCCCGCCGCGAGCTGGTCTACGGCTCGTACCCCATCACGCCGGCAAGCGACATCCTGCACTCGCTGGCGACGTACAAGAACTTCGGCGTGCGCACCTTTCAGGCGGAGGACGAGATCGCGGCAATTGGCTCGGCGATCGGTGCCGCCTACGGCGGCGCGATGGGCCTGACGGCATCGTCCGGGCCGGGCATCGCGCTCAAGAGCGAGGCGCTCAACCTGGCCGTCATGGTCGAGCTGCCGCTGGTCGTGGTCGACGTGCAGCGTGCCGGGCCTTCGACGGGCATGCCGACCAAGACCGAGCAGGCCGACCTGCTGATGGCGATGTTCGGCCGGAACAGCGATTCGCCGGTTCCGATCGTCGCCCCGGCGACGCCGGCAGAGTGCTTCGACTACGCCATCGAGGCCTGGCGGCTGGCGCTCAAGTACATGACCCCGGTGATCTACCTGTCCGACGCCTTCCTGGCCACCGGCGCCGAGCCGTGGCGGGTGCCCTCGCCGGACGACCTGCCTGACATCTCGGTCGGGGGGCATACCGACCGCGCCACCTTCCAGCCCTACTCGCGAAATCCACAGACGCTCGCCAGGCCGTGGGCCGTGCCCGGCACGCCCGGCCTGGAGCACCGCATCGGCGGCCTCGAGAAGGCCGACGTGACGGGCAACGTCAGCTACGACCCGGACAACCACCATCGGATGCAGACGCTGCGCGCGGACAAGGTGGCGGGCATCGCCGCGGACATCCCGCCGCTGCAGGTCTACGGCCCGGACCAGGGCGACCTGCTCGTCCTCGGCTGGGGCTCGTCCTACGGTGCGATCCGCACCGCGGTCGAGCGCCTGCAGGCCGAGGGACACAGCATTGCGCATGCCCAGCTGCGCTATCTCAACCCATTCCCGCGCAACACCGGTGACGTGCTGCGCGCGTTCGAGCGCGTGCTGGTGCCGGAGGTCAACCTCGGCCAGCTGTCGCTGCTGCTGCGGGCGCGCTTCCTCATCGACGTGGTGGGGCTCAACCGGGTTCGCGGCAGGCCCTTCCGGATCAGCGAGATCCGCAACGCCGCCGAGGCGGTCCTCGCCGGCCGCTCGATCGAGGACGTGCCCCTGCCAAGCGAGGACGGCACCACCTTCTCGGCCTCCGGCCAGGGGCTGGCCTGATGACCGACCAGGCGAACGGCAACGGCCGCACCGGGGGGGCTCCGATGCCGACTGACGTGCCCCTCAGCGCCGAAAACGCGGCCATCCTCCAGCTCACGCGCAAAGACTTCGTCTCGGACCAGGAAGTGCGCTGGTGTCCCGGCTGCGGCGACTATTCGATCCTCGCCCAGACGCAGAAGACGATGCCCGACTTCGGTGTGCCCAAGGAGAACATCGTCTTCATCAGCGGCATCGGCTGCTCCGGCCGCCTGCCGTACTACATGAACACCTACGGCTTCCATACCATCCATGGCCGCGCCCCCACCCTCGCGACCGGCCTCAAGATCGCCAACCCGGGGCTGATGGTCTGGGTCATCACCGGCGACGGCGACGCGCTGTCGATCGGCGGCAACCACGTCCTCCACTCGATGCGCCGCAACGTGGACATCAAGCTGGTGATGTTCAACAACCGCATCTACGGCCTGACCAAGGGCCAGGCCTCGCCGACGTCAGAGCTGGGCAAGAAGACCAAGTCGACGCCCGCAGGCACGGTCGATTTCCCGGTCCAGCCGCTGTCTTTTGCGCTGGCCGCCGAGGCGAGCTTCATCGCCCGCTCGGTCGACACCCACACCGAGCACCTGCAGGAGACGCTCGAGCGGGCCGGCCACCATCGCGGCTCGGCATTCGTCGAGGTCCTCCAGAACTGCAACATCTTCAACGACGGCGCGTTCCGCGACTTCACCGAGCGAGAGGTGCGCGACGACCGGATGCTCCTCCTGAAGCATGGCGAGCCGATGATCTTCGGCAAGCATCGCGACAAGGGCATCCGGCTGCGCGGGCTGCATCCCGAGACCGTGCAGCTGGGCAACGGCGTGAGCGAGGCTGACCTGCTCGTCCACGACGAGGAGGCCGAGGATCCGTACCTCGCCTACATGCTCTCGCGCATGTGGTGGCCCGAGTTCCCGGTGCCTGTGGGCGTGCTGCGCCGCGTGAACCGCCCGACGCACGACCAGCTGGTCAGCGCGCAGGTCGAGGAGGCGCGCGCCCAGAAGGGCGAGGGCGACCTCGCCAAGCTGCTCGTCGCCGGCGAGACCTGGGTCGTCGAGTGAGCCACTTGCCGCATCCGGGCGCGTGGGTGGAATGATCTGCCCAGCCTGCGGCACGGAGAACATCCAGGGCGACGACCTGTGCGTCAACTGCGGCACTGAGCTTGCCGGGAGTGACAAGCCGCAGCCAGGAACGAGGTTCGAGCAGCGGCTGCTCGAGGAGCACCTGTCGGCGCTGGCCAACGTCGAGCTGCTGTCCGTCGCGCCTGAGCTGGGCGCCGCAGAGGCGGTCCGTCAGATGCAGCAGCGAAACATCGGCTCGGCGGTGGTCGAGCGGGATGGCCGGGTGGTCGGGGTGTTCACCGAGCTGGACGCGCTGCTCAAGCTGACCGATGGTGCCTCGCCCGACGCGACCGTGGATGAGCTGATGACCGCCGACCCGGTCGTCCTGCGGCCTGACGACAGCGTCGCCGTGGCTATCCACAAGATGTCCGTCGGTGGATTCCGGCACATCCCGCTGGTCGACGGCGGCCGGGCGGTCGGCATCGTGACCGCGCGCGACCTCTTCCGCCACATCCTCAAGCTGCTCGCCTGAAGCGTGCTCGCCTGAGGGGCCAGTGACCTTCGAGGCATGGATCACGCTGGGCGTGATCACGGTCATTATCTTCGCGCTGATGCGCGAGCTGGTGCTGCCCTCAGCCGCGATCCTGGCCGGCACGGTGGCACTGCTGCTGGCCGGCGTGATCGAGGCGCCGCAGGCGTTCGCCGGCTTCTCCAACGAGGCACCGTTCATCATTGGCTCGCTGCTCGTGCTCGCCCGGGCGGTCGACCTGTCAGGGCTGCTGCAACCCGTCGTCGCCGCGCTCTTCGGCAGCGTCAGCAGCTCGCGCGCGCTCCTTGCCCGGCTGCTCTTCCCGGTTGCCGGCTCATCCGCCTTCCTGAACAACACCACGATCGTCGCCATGGCCGCTCCGCCGGTGATGGAGCTCTCGCGCCAGCGCGATATGCCGCCCTCGCGCTTCCTGATCCCGCTCAGCTATGCCGCGGTGCTGGGCGGAATCATCACCACCATCGGCACCTCGACCAACCTGACGGTCTCGGGCCTGCTCGGCCAGGCTGGGCTGCCCACGCTGGGCCTGTTCGAGATCACGCCGGTCGGCCTGCCGGTCGCGCTGGCCGGCGTGGCGGCAATCGTGGTCCTTGCCCCGCGGCTGCTGCCGGCGCGCGGCGAGAGCCGGCCGGAGTTCGTCGACGGCAGCCGCGAGTTCACGGTCAGCATGGCCGTCGTTGGCGGCGGGCCGCTCGACGGCCAGACCGTCGAGCTCGGCGGGCTGCGCCGGCTGCGCGGTGTCTTCCTCGTCGAGATCGAGCGTGACGGCCAGGTGATCGCCCCGGTCGCGCCGGAGGAGCCGCTGCGCGGTGGCGACCGGCTGACGTTCGTCGGCCGGGTGGACGACATCATCGACCTGCAGCGCATGCGCGGCCTGGTATCGACCGAGAGCACGCAGCTGGAGCGCCTGGGCGGCAATCGGCACGCCTTCTACGAAGTCGTGGTCGGCGCCTCAGAGCTGGTCGGGCGGACGCTGCGCGAGGCCGGCTTTCGCGGACGCTACAACGCGGCCGTGCTGGCCATCAATCGCCAGGGCCGGCGCGTCGAGGCCAAGCTCGGCGAGGTGCCGCTGCACATCGGCGACACGCTGCTCATCCTGGCCGACGCCGGCTTCAACGAGCGCTGGCGCGATTCACGCGAGTTCCTGCTGATCGCGCCGCTGTCGGGCGTGCCGCCGACGCGGCCACGCAAGGCGGCGCTGGTGGCGACGATCGCACTCGGCTTCGTCGTCCTCACCGGCACGGGCGTCCTGACCCTGCTCCATGGCGCGCTGCTCGTCCCGCTGCTGCTGGTCGCCACGCGCGCGCTCAGCATTGGCGAGGCGCGGCGCGCGATCGACCTCAACCTGGTGGTGCTCGTCGCCGCCTCGTTCGGCCTGGGCGCGGCAGTTGAGACCAGTGGCTTGGGTGCGGTCGTGGCTGATGGCCTGCTGGCAGTGGCTGCGCCGATGGGCGCGGTGGCGGTCCTGGGCGCGGTGTTCGTGGCCACGATCCTGCTGACCGAGCTGGTCTCGAACAACGCCGCCGCGGTGCTCATCTTCCCGGTGGCGGTGGCCACGGCCGCCGGCCTGGGGGTCGACCCGCGGCCGTTCGTGCTGGTCGTCCTGTTCGGCGCCAGCCTCTCGTTCCTGACGCCGATCGGCTACCAGACGAACATGATGGTCTACGGCCTGGGCGGCTACCGCTTCCTGGACTTCCCGCGCCTCGGGCTGCCGATCATCCTGGTCGCCGGCACGGTCGCATTGCTGCTGGTGCCGATCTTCTTCCCCCTCCGACCGCTCTGATCGAGCCGGCCTTGGTGCCGGACACGGCAACACGCCCGAAGTGACCTCGGAACGAGGGAGGTCGGTGACGGGGCCGAGGCCCTGTCCCGTGCTTCCGATCAGGTCCGGCCTTGCGAGCAAGCCCGCTCTTCCGGTCCGATCTCCGTGGCCCCTTCGGGCGTGGGAGAAACATAGGCCCGCGCTAGCCGGGACGCAATAGCGCTCGTCCACGAACTGAGCGGCGGGCCAGGCAGGTTGTCCACGGGCTCGACTGCGGCTGGGGATATCGCTGTGGACAAGCGGCTGCGCTCCGCAGGTCACCGGCGGCTACCAAAACGTGACCAAAGGATTACGTGCGCATAACAGGCGAGCGTGTAACATGCGCCCAACCCGGGGGCTGTGAGGGGGCAGGGAACGTACGCTTCGGCTTCGCCACAGTACCTTGGCTGGCTTGAGGTTGGAGATGCGCGGTTTCCTGTATCGATCGAGGAAGACAGCAGCGGCGCTGCCGCGGCGCTGGCGCGTGTCCCTGATCGTCGGCTCACTCATCTTGCTTAGCGGCACGGGGCTGTGGCTCGGCGGCGCCCTCAGCTCGCCGGTCGCCGAGCCGCTGCCCACAGCGCCCGCGCTCGAGGGACGCTGGACGCTGGCCGAGCTGCAGGACCAGGTCGAGGCCGGCCGGGTCAGCTCGATCGATCTCGCCGCCACCGAGGCCGGCCTGCGCCTGCTGCTCGCCCACACAGCTGATGGCGCGTATGCGATCAACGCCGGCGCGGCCGCCGCCGATAGCGCCGCGGCAGTCATCAGCCTGGGCTACGGTGACCTGCTCAGTGGGCCAGCTCTTGGCATGGCCGAAGGGCGCCGGATGGCGGCGCCAGCGGATCCGCTGCGCTCGCTCGTCTCGATCGGCTTCCTGGGCGTCCTGCTCGTGGTGGCCGCATTGCTGCTGGTTCAGCTGCGCGGTGGCAGCCTCGGCTCACGCCGCTCGACGCGCTTCAGCACGATCATGCCCGCGGCCGTGTCCGCCAGCGGCAGCCGGACGGCCGGCACGGCCGTGACTGCAGAGGCCCGCGTGTCCAGCTCCAGCCAGGTGCGCCTGGACGACGTTGCAGGCTGCGACGAGGCCAAGCTGGAGCTGGCCGAGGCGATCGAGTTCCTGCGCGATCCGGCCCATTTCCGCGGCCTCGGCGCGCGCGTGCCGCGCGGGATCCTGCTCTATGGCCCGCCGGGGACGGGCAAGACGATGCTCGCCCGCGCCGTCGCGACGGAGGCCGGGGTGCCCTTCCATCACGCGTCGGGCTCCGATTTCGTGGAGAAGTACGTCGGCGTCGGTGCGCGGCGGGTGCGCGACCTGTTCGCCCAGGCGCGCAAGGCCGGTAGCGGCGTGATCTTCATCGACGAGTTCGACGCCCTGGGCAAGGCGCGCGGCGGCACGAACAGTCACGAGGAGCGCGAGCAGACGCTCAACCAGCTGCTCGTCGAGCTCGACGGCTTCGGCACCGCTGAGGACCTGGTGGTGATTGCCGCGACCAACCGCCTGGACGTGCTCGACGAGGCCGTGCTCCGGCCGGGCCGTTTCAGCCGCAAGGTCCACGTCGGCCTGCCCGATGTGGCCGGCCGCGAGGCGATCCTTGAGGTCCACGGGCGAGGCAAGCCGCTGGCCGAGGACGTGTCGCTCGAGCAGCTGGCGCGCAAGACGTACGGCTTCTCCGGCGCCCAGCTGGCTGATCTGCTCAACGAGGCAGCGATCCTGGCCGCTCGACGGCGCGCCGAGCGGATCAGCAGTGAGGACATCCACGGCGGCTGGCTGAAGGTCGCCGTCGGGACCGGCCGGCGGCGCTCGATGAACGAGCGCGAGCGGGCGATCATCGCCGCTCACGAGGTCGGCCACGCGATCTGCGGCCGCGTCCACGGTGACAACCGGCGCGTCGAGGAGATCAGCCTCTTTGCCCACGGCGAGGCCCTCGGCGTGACGGTCAGCTCGCAGGAGGACAACGACCTGCCCGCCGAATCGGATCTGCGGGCCAGGCTGGTGGCGCTGATGGGTGGGCGGGCGGCCGAGGAGCTGCTCTTCCAGGAGGTCACCCCGGGCGCGTCGAGCGATTTCGAGAAGGCGACCCACATCGCGACGATGATGGTCACCCGCTGGGGCATGGGCCGCGATCCAAAGCAGAAGTCGGATGGACCGTCAGGCCGGGGCGACCTGTCGTTCTTCGCCGCGCGGCGCGATGGCTCCCTGCCGACGGAGCTCCAGGCCGCCGCCACACGGGCGATGGCCGAGATCCTCGACGATGCCTACAGAGTTGCCGTCGAGACGCTCGTCGAGCGCCTCGATCTGCTGCGCCGGATCGGCGTGTACCTGGTCCGCAACGAGCGCATCGACGGTGACACCTTCGATGCCCTGTACGAGGGCCGGATCGAGGTTCCCGACGCTGATACGGAGTGGCGTCCCGCCGCCGCCCGGCCGCGCGATTGGACCGCCATTGGCCGGCGCGAGGTCATCGATCCCCCGCCCGGCCTGCACGACGAGCACGGCGCGGAGGAGGCACCAGGCGCGTCGGTGCCGTCAGGGCGGCCGCCACTCGGCGCGCCGGCGCCGGGCCTGGGTACGGCCCTGCAGGCCGGCCAGGCCGAGGCCACCGAGCGGTCCGGCGAGGTCAGTACAGCCGCGGAATGAAGCGTCGCGTTCGGCGCCGGTAGGCGTCGTACGTCGGGTCGTGCTCGATGAGCCAGGCCTCCTCGCGCCGCGCCTTGAGGTCGAGCAGCGCGGCCAGCAGTGCAACCAGCAGCAGCGCCGCCAGGCTGGCGGTCAGCAGCGCCCAGCCGAGCGCCGACAGCAGCACGCCGGCATAGATCGGGTGACGCACCCGCGCGTAGAGCCCCGACTCAATCACGCGCGTGCCGGGCTGCGGGCGCGGCAACGGCGTTGCGGCAGCACCAAGCTGACGCGCGCCGAGCGCGACGAGCACGATGCCACCGACCAGCAGCACGGCCCCGAGCGCAGCCAGCGCGGTCCGAGCGGGCCCAGTGGTGAGGGGCGGCAACACCAGTGCGCTGCCCACGATGCCGGCCATCAGCATCAGCTGCAGCATCAGCCAGCCCTCCCCTCGCGGACCCAGGCTGGGAAGATGGCTCATTCCGTGTCCAGCGGCACGCCGAGGATGTTGAAGCCGGCGTCGACGTAGTGCACCTCGCCGGTCACTCCGGCGGCCAGGTCGCTGGCCAGGTACACGGCCGCGCCGCCCACGTCATCGATGGTCACGTTGCGGCGCAGTGGAGCCACGTCGCGGAAGCGGCCGTACAGCGAGCGAAAGCCGGCGATGCCGCTGGCGGCCAGCGTCCGCACCGGGCCGGCGCTGATCGCGTTGACGCGCGTGCCCGTCGGGCCCATCTCGGCCGCCAGGTAGCGGACGCTTGCCTCAAGGGCGGCTTTGGCCACGCCCATCACGTTGTAGTTGGCGACGACCTGCTGCGAGCCGTGGTAGGTCAAGGTCAGGATGCTCGACCCCGGCCGCAGCAGCGGCTCTGCCCGGCGAGCGAGCGCCACCAGCGAGTAGGCGCTGACATCCAGCGCCAGCGCGAAGCCCTCGCGGGAGGTGTCGAGGAAGCGCCCGTCGAGCTCCTCGCGGCGGGCGAAGGCGAGCGCGTGGACAAGCACGTCGAGCTCGCCATAGGCCGCTGCCCAGCGCTCGAACACGGCATCGATTTGGGCGTCGTCCTGGACATCGCACGGCTCGACGAAGGTCGCGCCAACCGATTCGGCCAGTGGGCGGACGCGCCGCTCGAGCAGCGCCTCGACCGAGCTGAAGCCAACCTCCGCCCCATGGGCGTGCAGCGCCCTGGCTACGCCCCACGCGATCGAGTGGTCATTGGCGACGCCGAAGATCAGCGCGCGCCGTCCGTCGAGCAGGCCCATCGCCACCTCCTTGGCCCATAGCATGCCCGACCGGCGGGTCATCGGTCGGGTCCGCGGCATTACCAAAGGGCCGGGCGGCGAAGCCCCTCGATCGGCTATCGTCTGGCAAGGCACTCCACACCCGTGGGAGGGGGGCAACCGATAGCTGTGACTCGCGCGCGCTCCACGTCCGGGGCTCGCCTGCTGGCATCCCTGCTGGTCGCGTTGCTGATCGCGACCATCCTGCCCGCAACCGCCGCCGGCCGTGAGCCGGGTCGCCGCTGGATCGTCCAGCTGCGCGACGGCGCGAGCGTCGGCACCGCCGTCGAGCGTGCCCGGGACCGCCACGGCATCCGCGCAGAGCGCTCCTTCCAGCGCGCCTTCCGTGGCTACGCCGCCCAGATGACGATCTCCCAGCGGCAGGCGCTGCTGGCCGATCCGAATGTCGTCGCGGTCGTGCCCGACGAGCGCGTGGAGCTCGAGTCCGGACCTCAGCCTGTGCCGGCCGGCATCACCCGTGTGGGAGCCAATCCTTCCGCAGTGCGCGCCGTCGATGGCAGCGACCCGGAGCTGGACGTCGACATCGCGATCATCGACACCGGCATTGACAAGCACCCCGACCTACGCATCGCCGGCGGCTATAACTGCACTACCTCGAACCCCAGTGCCTGGGGCGATGAGCACAGCCACGGCACCCACGTCGCCGGCGCGGCTGCGGCGCGCGACAACGGCTTCGGCGTTGTCGGCGTTGCCCCCGGCGCGCGCGTCTGGGCGGTCAAGGTGATGGACGCAAGCGGCGGCGGCTACGTCTCCTGGCTGATCTGTGGCATCGACTGGGTCGCCGCCCAGACTGACCCTGCCGATCCGTCCGTGCCGCTGTTCGAAGTCGCGAACATGAGCCTGTCAGTCTTCTCGAGCGACGACGGCAACTGCGGCCAGGCGGCAGCGCCGACAGCCTACGACCTGCTCCACCGTGCCATCTGCCGGCTCAACCGCGCAGGCGTGACGAACGTCGTCGCCGCCGGCAACTCCACTGAGGATGCGGCCAACAGGGCGCCGGCGGCGTATGGCGAGACGATCACCGTCGGCGCGATCTGCGATTCGGACGGCCAGCCAGGCGGGAAGGGCCCGGCCTGCAGCGCGAGCGCGGGCGACGACGCATGGGCCAGCTTCAGCAACTACGGCACCGCCGTCGACCTGGTCGCGCCCGGTGTCGCGGTCTGGTCGACCATGCCCGGCAACAAGTACGGCTACAAGAGCGGCACCTCGCTGGCCGCGCCCCATGTCGCCGGCGGTGCGGCGCTCTATTACCTGACCGAGAAAACCGCCGGCCGGCCACGGCCCAGCGCGGAGGACGTCCGCGCCGGCCTCATCGAGGTCAGCACCAGTGCCAGCCCGCGCTGGCGGACGGAGACGTACCCACTGGGCGCGGCCAAAGCGCCGCCGCTGCTCGACGTGTCCACACTCGCCCCGCCAGCCGGTTTCAGGATCGGGGCCACCCCCGGCAGCCGTCTCGCCGGGCTCGGCCAGGAGATCTTCTTCGACGTCTGGCTCGGCCGGACGAGCGGCTTCAGCGGCCCGGTCGAGCTCTCCGTCAGCGGTCTGCCGGCGAGCTCCAGCTGGTCAGCTGGCGGCGCGCCGAGCGTGGCCACGACCGACGGCCGCTGGCAGCGGATCAGCATCCGGCTACCGACCGCTGGCGCCGGCGGCACGTACGGCGTGACGGTCACCGGCACGGCCAGTGGCCTGGCGCCGCGCGGCGCAAGCGCGACGCTCCAGATCGAGGGTACGTTCAGCGCCGGCTCCATCCCGCGGCTCAACCTGGGCCCGGGCACGGTCGGCGGCGTCGCCCTGCCGGCGATCGTGCGCTGGACGAGGATCAGGAACGCCCAGCAGTACGAGCTCCAGTCGAGCCGCGACGGCGCGCCATGGCAGGTTGTCACGCGCAAGAAGGCACTGAGCCACTCGCTGACCGTCTGGCCCGGCGGCAGGTACCGCTTCCGCGTCCGTGCGATGGTCGGCGGCACCTGGCGGGCCTGGCGGACAAGCTACCTCTACGCGGCCACGCCGGAGATGGCCAATGACGGCCTGCCGGCGCTCAGCGGCAGCTGGACGCACACCACGATCAAGAAGGCCTACAGCGAGAAGATCTCGTACTCCACGCAGAAGGGCGCACGCGTGCGGCTCGACTTCAGCGGCCGCAGCGTCAGCTGGATCGCCAGCCGCGGGCCGACGCGCGGACGGGCCAACGTCTACGTCGACGGCCGGCGAGTGGCCACGGTCGACTTGTACGCCGCGAAGGTTCGCCATCGACAGGTCGTCTTCCGCCGATCCTGGCCCAACCCCGGCGCCCATCGGGTGGAGATCGAGGTCCTGGGTACGGCCGGACGGCCGCGCGTCGATGTCGACGCCATCGTCTTCATCGGCGCCGAGTAGCCGCCACCTCCGCCGCCCGGCGGTAGGCCGCCAGGTATCGCCCGGCGGGCGCCGTCCAGCCGAAGTCGAGGGCCATGCCGCGCGCCTGGATCTCGCGCCAGCGCGGGGCATCCGCGTGAGCCGCCGTCGCTCGCCGGCAGGCATCGATCAGCGCCTCGGGCGTCGGCGGCCCGAAGCTGAAGCCCGTGCCTGCATGCGGCAGCGCATCGGCGTCGACGACGGTATCAGCCAGACCACCCGTCGCCCGGACGACCGGCGGCGTGCCGTAGCGCAGGGCGATCATCTGGCCTTGCCCGCAGGGCTCGAAGCGCGACGGCATCAGGAAGGCGTCCACGCCGGCATAGATGCGCCGGGCGAGGTCGCGATCGAAGCGCGGCACGACTGCCAGCCGGCCGGGAGCACCGGCGGCCAGCGCCGCGAGCTCGGCGATGAGCGACTGGTCGCCCGTGCCCAGGACGCAGATCCGGGCGCCGTCGGCGAGCAGCATTGGCGTGGCGGCGGCAAGCAGGTCGAAGCCTTTCTGGGGATCGAGCCGGCCGATCATGCCCAGCAGCGGCCCGGCCGGGTCGATCCCGAGCTCGTCGCGAAGCGCTGCCCGGCAGGCGGCCTTGCCTGCCATGTCGCCGGCAGAGTAGGCGCGGGCCAGCGCCGGGTCAGCCGCCGGATCCCACAGCTGCGTGTCGATGCCGTTGAGGATGCCCAGGTACCGATCGCCCAGGCTGGCCAGCGCATCCTCGAGCCCGCTGCCGCCGCCGGGCTGCACCGATTCGCGGGCAAACGTCGGGCTGACCGTGTTGACCAGGTCCGCGCCCAGGATTCCCTCGCGCAGCAGGTCGATACCGTCAGGCGCACCCAGCGATGTGGGCAGGTCGAGCTGGCCGGCGACCTGGTCGCGGCTGACCCAGCCGTGATAAGCCAGGTTGTGGCACGTCAGCAGCGTCGGCATGGCCCCTATCAGTGGGTCCGCGGCGTAACGGTGGCGCAGCAGCAGCAGCGTGGGCGCGCCCTCCCAGTCGTGGCCGTGGACGAGGTCGACCGCCCTGCCCTCGGCACGCATCGCCTCCAGTGCGGTCCGCCCGAGCAGGCTGAAACGGAAGCCGTTGTCGGGGTAGTCCGCGCCCTCGGCGACGTAATAGTCCGGCCGATCGAAGCTCGGCGGGTGGTCGACCAGGCGCAGGCGATAGCCATCCGCCTGAGCGGTCAGCAGTCGGACGCGAGTCGGATTGCCCCCGCCTCCGGGCACATCGAGGGCCAGCACCTCGGCCGGGCCGGGCGGCTCCAGGTCGCGGTAGCGGGGCAGATAGACGTCGACCTCGTGGCCGGCGCGGCCGAGTGCCCGCGAGAGCGCGTCGACCACGTCGGCCAGGCCGCCGGTCTTGGCGAACGGCTCGCACTCGGACGCCACCATCGCTATGCGCATTGGGCCGAATGCTACTTCCCGCAGGTACGTCTGAACCGGTTTACGTCGCGCTCGCCGGTCGTGTAGCATCCCCCTCACTGTGCCGTCAGCGATGAACATTCCCACGCTCCCCGTGGAGGGCGTGCGGCTCCCCAGCCAGTTCGAGGGTCTCGAGCGGCTGGCCTACAACTACTACTGGACGTGGCATCCCCGCGTGCGCGTCCTCTTCCGCCGCGTCGACGCCGCCAGCTGGCTGCGCTACCGCAACCCGGTCGCGGTCGTGCAGGCCCAACGCAACTGGTCGGAGATCGTCGACGACCCTGACCTGCAGGTCGAGTACCGGACGCTGCTCGACGAGTTCGACCGCTACATGGCCAACGGCAGCGGCCATTGGTTCCAGCGCAAGCACGAAGGCGAGCTTCACGGGCCGATTGCCTACTTCTGCGCCGAATACGGCCTGCACGAGTCGCTGGGCATCTACTCGGGTGGCCTTGGCGTGCTGGCCGGCGATCACCTCAAGGCGGCCTCGGACATGGCCCTGCCGTTCGTCGGCGTGGGCCTGTTCTATCGCCACGGCTACTTCCGCCAGTCGATCGACGCCGACGGCCACCAGGAGCACGCCTACCCCGACTACGACCCCACTCGGCTGCCCCTGCTGCGCGTCGCCGACTCTGACGGTGGGCCGTTGCACGTGCCGGTGGAGTTGCCCGGCCGGACGGTCTGGTGCGCCGTCTGGCTGGCCCGCGTCGGCCGCGTGCCGCTGCTCCTGCTCGACACTGACATCGCCGACAACGACGACGCCGACCGGCCGATCACCCACATCCTCTACGTCCGCGGCCGCGAGATGCGGCTCCACCAGGAGATCGTCCTCGGCGTGGGCGGGGTGCGGGCGCTGCGTGCGCTGGGCATCGAGCCCCACGTCTGGCACCTCAACGAGGGCCACTCAGCATTCATGATCGTTGAGCGGACGCGTGAGCTGGTCAGGCGCGGCCTGTCGCTCGACGAAGCGCTCGAGCGGGTGCGGCGCGATGCCGTGTTCACCATTCACACGCCAGTCTCGGCCGGCAACGAGCGCTTCGAGAGCGACCTCGTGCGCCGGCTGGCAGCGCCGCTGACGACCGCCAGCGGGCTCGACCTTGAACGCATCCTGGAGCTCGGCCGCGGCGTTGACGCAGACCCGGCCCAGTTCGACATGACCGCTTTCTCGCTGCGCCAGACGCACGGCGCGAACGCCGTCAGCCGGCTCCACGCGGAGACGGCCAACGGCACCTGGAACCAGATCTCGCGCACGCCCATCCTGGCCGTGACCAACGGCGTCCACCCGCCAAGCTGGGTGGGTGGGCCGTTCCGGCAGCTCTTCGAGCAGCTCGGCGCCGACCTCGATCAGATCGACGACAGCGAGAAGAAGCGCCGCTTCTGGGAGCGCCTCGAGCGCATCCCTGACGAGCAGCTGTGGGAGGCGCATCGGCGCCAGAAGCTGGACCTCGCTTTCTTCGCCCGGCGGCGGCTGCAGTCCCAGCTGGCCCGCCATGGCGAGTCGCCGCACACCCTCGCCGACCTTGCGCGCGTGCTCGACCCGAGCGTGATGACCATCGGCTTCGCCCGCCGCTTCGCGACCTACAAGCGGGCGGCGCTGCTCTTCTCGGACGAGGAGCGCCTGGCGCGGATCATCTTCGACGAGCAGCGGCCGGTCCAGATCGTGTTCGCCGGCAAGGCCCATCCGGCCGACCGGCCCGGCCAGCGCGTGATCCAGGACATTTTCAGCCGCAGCCGCTCCTCGCGCTTCGCCAATCGCATCTTCGTGATCGAGGACTACGACATCCGCATCGGGCGCTACCTGGTCCAAGGCGTCGACGTCTGGCTCAACAACCCACGCCGGCCGCTGGAGGCCTCGGGGACGAGCGGCATGAAGGCGGCGATGAACGGCATCGTCAACGCGTCCGTGCTCGACGGCTGGTGGGACGAGGGCTACAACGAGCGCAACGGCTGGGCGATCGGGACGCGGGCTCAGAGCAGCGACGATGGCGCGCAGGACTGGGCTGACGTGCAGGACATCTACCGCCTGCTCGAGCAGGAGATCGCGCCGGCATACTACGAGCGCGACGCCAACGGCCTGCCCAAGCGCTGGCTGAAGCTGATGCGCGAGTCGATGGCGAGCACGCTCTGGCAGTTCTCGACCACGCGCATGCTCGAGGAGTACGTCGAGCAGCTGTACCTGCCCGCCGCGGCTGAGGTTGCCGAGCAGATGCCGGTCGAGGGCAATGCCCTCCGCCCGGCCAACGCTGCCGCTCGGACCTAAGGGCAGCTCGGCGATGGCCGCTGTGAGGCGGATCTCGCTCGCCCTCGTGCTGCACAACCACCAGCCGGTGGGCAACTTCGGCTGGGTCATTGAGGAGGTCTTCGAGCAGGCCTATGAGCCCATGGTCGCGGCCCTCGAGCGCCACCCGCGAGTCAGCGTCGGGCTGCACTACAGCGGGCCGCTGCTCGAGTGGGTCTGCGCCGAGCGGCCGCAGTTCATCGAGCGCCTGGGCGCGCTGGTCGCACGCGGCCAGGTCGAGATCCTAGGCGGCGCGCACTTCGAGCCGATCCTCGTGGCGCTGCCCGAGCGCGACCGGCAGGGCCAGCTGCGGCGGATGCGCGCCGAGATCGAGCGGCTGTTTGGCACAACACCTGCCGGCGCTTGGCTGGCCGAGCGCGTCTGGGAGCCGGCCCTGGCCGGCGACCTGGCCGAGGCCGGCTACCGCTACACCGTGCTCGATGACAACCACCTGCGTGGCGCGGCCGTGCCTGAAGACGAGATGTGGGGCACCTACACGACTGACGACCAGGGCCGACTGCTGACCGTCTTCGGCACGGAGAAGGGCCTGCGCTACCGCATCCCCTGGCGGCCGGTGACCGAGCTGATCGAGTACCTGCGCGAGCACGCCACCCACGACGAGCGGCTGCTCGGCACGATGGGCGACGACGGCGAGAAGTTCGGCGCCTGGCCGGGCACGCACGAGCTCTCGTGGGGCGCCACCGGCAGCGGCGGCTGGGTGGACGAATGCTTCGCCGCGCTGGAGGACAACGCCGACTGGCTGTCGACGGTCACCCCTGCGCAGTGGCTCGAGCGCGAGCCGCCGCGCGGCCGGATCTACGTGCCAACGGCGTCATACGTCGAGATGACCGAGTGGGCGCTGCCGCCGGCTGAGGCGCTCCAGTTCCATAGCCTGCTGGCCGAGGCTGAGGCCGCCGATTCGCCCGCCGCGCGCTTCCTGAAGGGGGCGATGTGGCGCAACTTCCAGGCCCGCTACCGCGAGGTCAACGACCTGCACAAGCAGATGCTGCGCGCCTCGGCCGCGGTGGATGCCATGCCACCCGGGCCAGAGCGCGAGCGTGCCCTCGACCACCTCTTCCGCGGCCAGTCGAACGACTGCTACTGGCACGGCCTGTTCGGCGGCATCTACATCGTCCACATGCGCATGGCGACGCTGCATCACCTGATCGCCGCCCAGGACCTGGCGCTCGGCGCGCGGCCGGCGAGCGGCCTGGCCGACTACGACCTCGACGGCGTGGACGAGCTGCTGCTCGCAGCGCCGGGCCAGATGGTGCTGATCGACCTCGCCGAGGGCGGCGGCATCGGGTCGTGGGACCTGCGCGCCTCGCGCGTTGCCCTGGCGTCCGTGCTGCGCCGCCGGCCGGAGGCGTACCACCAGCAGCTTCGCCGCATCGAGGCCGCACGCGAGAGCGGCAGCTCCACCCAGACTGAAGCGGCGAATCCGCACGAGGCATTGATGGCGAAGGAGGCGAACCTCAGTCGCTACCTCGTCTACGACGATCACGAGCGGCGCAGCGGCCTAGTCCGGCTGCTCGTCGAGGGACGCGAGGTGGGCGATCTCGTGAACGGTGCGTGGGACCTCGAGTCCTGGTCGGTGGATGCGGCCGTGCTGTGGCGCCGGGCAGGTGGCGTCAGCGTGCGCAGGCAGCTCACGCTCGCTGGCGGACGGCTGGATCCACGTCTGCAGCTGGAGGTCGAGGTCGAGGCACAGGCGGCCCTCGACGGCCAGCTGGAGCTGGAGTGGAACATCAACCTGCTTGGCGGCGGCGCCAATCCTGACGCCTACTACGCGTGGAATGGCCAGGAGACGCGCCATGACGCTGCGGGCTCACTCGGGCCCGATGACGGCGTCGCGCTGCGCATGGGCAACCGTTACGAGGGCGTCGAGATCGAGATCGGCGCCCAGCCGCAGGCGGCCCTTCACTGGTCGCCGGTCGAGACGGTCTCCAACTCAGAGGCGGGCTTCGAGCGGGTCTACCAGGGATCGTGCCTGTTGGTGCGCTGGCCGCTCCGGCTGCCTGCCGGCAGCACTGCCCGCTTCGCCGTCGAGCTGCGCGTGAGCCAGGCGCACGATCGAGCCGCCGAGGTGGTGCAGGCCGCGTCCGTGTCAGCGGGCTGAGGCGGCCCACCGCGCCCAGCCGAACGAGGGCCGGTAGCCCAGGCGGCGATAGACCTTCAGCGCCGGCTCATTGCGCTCGTCAACCGACAGCCACACGAGCCGGTTGCCCATCGCCAGGCCGGCGCGCGTGGCCACCGCGGTGATCAGCGAGGCGAAGCCCTGGTTGCGTTGCTCGGGCAGCACGCCGACGCCGGAGATCGCGGCCAGCCCATCCTGGGCCGACAGCCGGGCGCTGGCGACGACCACGCCGTCCAGCCGGAGCAGATATGCACGTAGCGTGCCTGCCTCGAGGTTGCGCGCGAGGTGCTCGATCCGGGCGGCGGTGAAGCGCTCCGCCAGGCCAAAGACCTGCTGCTCGACCTGCTGCACCTCGTGGGCGCTGCGCCCAGTCGCCGCCTCCAACCGGAGCGACGGACCAAGATGGGGCACTGTCGGGCGTTCACGCACCACGTGGATGCGCTCGCGCTCCAGCTCTACCCAACCACGAGTTGCCAGCAGGCCCACAATGCCGGGCGGCTCACTAAGGCCCTCGGCAAGGACCAGCGCCGGCCACTCCCCGCGCTCCACGAACAGCCTGCCCAGCGCCTCGAGCCTGGCCTCGGCGTGCTCCTCCGGCCAGCGCAGGCAGGCGGCGAAGTTGTAGCCCGGGCCGCGCCCCGGCAGGCTGACCAGCAGCGCGTCGAGGTCGGGACGCTGCTCGCTCGAGGCACCCGAAAATCGGGGCAGCAGCGCCAGCTGGCGCTCGATCAGCTGGAGCTCAGCGACGCCCGGCGGCTGCCACTCCTCCTCTGGCCGTCCGCCCCGCGGGCGCACCGAATCGGGCCGGCGGATCGGCGCGGCGTCACTCATCGAAAGGCCGCGCGCACCTCGGCGTCGAAGCGCTCAATGAGCTCGACGCTCCGCGCGGGGTCGGTCTCGATGAAGTCGAGCGCCAGGTGCTCGACGCCAATCTCTGCCCAGGCGTGCAGCTCGCCGAGCATCTGCTCCGCGGTGCCGGCGAGGACGTAGCCGCCGTCCTCCTCGTGCGCACCAAAAGCGACCCGAACACGTGCCGAGAGCAAAGGCATGGGCCGGCCGGCCTGCTCGGCCGCAGCGCGAATGAGCGGTACCCGAACTGCCATCTGGGCCGGGCTGGAGGCACTGGCGTGGTAGGCGTCGGCCAGCCGACCGGCACGACCGAGGGCGGCCTCGCTGCGCCCACCGATCCAGATCGGCACGCTTGCCCGCTGGGCGGGCAGCGGCCCGAAGCGGACCTCGCCGAATTGGTGGAAGCGGCCTTCGAACGGGCCGGTCCCACCTCCCCACAGGTGGCGCCAAAGAGCGATCGATTCTTCGAGGTAAGCGCCGCGGCCGGCGAAGCGCTCCTCGGCACCCACGTTCGCGAACTCGATCCTGTTCCAGCCGACCCCCACGCCGCACAGCAGCCGGCCGCGGCTGAGCAGGTCGAGCGTGGCCAAAGTCTGGGCCAGCAGCACAGCATTGCGCATTGGCACGACGAGGACGCT
Source organism: Candidatus Limnocylindrales bacterium (assembly GCA_035553915.1). Lineage (GTDB taxonomy): Bacteria > Chloroflexota > Limnocylindria > Limnocylindrales > CSP1-4 > JALYGJ01. The sequence continues at coordinate 39,767 of DATMJK010000092.1, forward strand.
GATTCCGAGGCGCAGGCCGGGAAGTCGCGCGCCCAGGTGGGCGAGGGTGAGCAGCGGATCGAAGATGTGCGCGTACTCCGAGCTGCGCTCGGACGGGTCGACCAGCGCGTGATCGGTGGTGAACACGGAGTGCCAGCCGAGACCGGCGGCCGAGGCGGCGGCCGCCTCGATCCCCTCGGCACTCGCGCCAGCCCGGTAGGAAGGCAGGATCAGGCCGAAGTCCATGCCCCTTTAGGCCCGTGTCGCAGCGTCTTCGCCGAGCAGGATCGTGCGCAGCGATCGGACCGGCGGCGAGCCGTGCGAGATCACCGATTCTAGGTGGCGCCGATAGTCGAAGCCTTCGCCCTCGCGCTCGCGAACGTCGGCCTCTAGCTGGCTCAGCTCGAGCGAGCCGACGAAGTAGGTCGACAGCTGGGTGGCGGTCAGTCGGGCGCGCAGCCACTTGGCCCGCGCCTCGTCCTCCTCCTGGAAGCCGCCGCCGACCATCAGCTCCATCGCCTGCTGCTCGGTCATGCCGGCAGTGTGGACTTGCACGTCCATCAGCGCGTTGGTCACCGCGCGCAGGTAGTACTTGAGGTGCGTCAGCAGCAGCGCCTGATCGTCAGCGCCAAAGCCAAGGTCGATCATGGCCTGCGTGACGTAGACCGCCCAGCCCTCGATGAAGGTGCCGCTGGCGAAGATCGCCCGAGCGAGCGACGGGCAGCGGTTGGCCCGGCTGAGCTGCAGGTAGTGCCCGGGCACGCCCTCGTGGATGGCGAGCAGCCTGAGCATCCGGTCGTTCTCCTCGCGCAGGTAGCCCTCGACCGCCTCCGGCCCGCCTGACTCGTCGGGCGGGGTGATCCAGAAGTAGCTGCGCTGGCCCTTGTCGAGCGGCCCCGGCGAATCTAGGAAGGCGCGGCCGTAGGCGCGCATGAAGACCGGCGTCCAGGTGACCGCGAGCGGCTCGTCGGCCAACCCGATCACCTCCCGCTGCCGGCAGAACTCCTCGATCCGGGCCACCTCGGCCTGGCTGAACGACAGCAGCTGGTCCGCGGGGCGATGCTCGCGGGCGATGCGGTCGAGCACGCGGCGCACCAGCGCGTCCTCGGCGGCGGCCGGTGAGCCGGTACTGGCCGCGTCTGGCGGCGGCTCCTCGGGCAGCCACTCGCGCCAGATCTGACGCGCCACGGCCAGCATCTCGGCGCGCACGCGCCGGAACTCCTCCTGCGCCCGTGCCTCGAGCTCGGCCGGAGCCAGGTCGCTGGCCAGCGTGTGGCGCAGCTTCGCGGCGAAGAGCCGATCGCCCAGCCGGCCCTCGCCTTCGGCACGCGGCCGCAGCTCGCCGCCCAGGAACGCGGCGAAGGCGTCGAGCGCCGCCCGCGCTTCACGCTCGGCCGCCTCGAGCGCGCCGGGCAGCTGCGGCTCCTCGCCCGCCTTGGCCCGGCGCTCGGCCTCAGCCCGACCCTGCGCGATCAGCTCCGCCACGCCGTCCAGCTGGCGGATGGCGGCCTCGGTGTGGAGCAGCGAGACCGGTCGGTCGGGCAGGCCGGTCAAGGCGCCGCGGGCCTGCTCCAGCACTGCCCGCAGGCCAGCCACACGCGCAAGGAAGGCCGACCCGCGATGGGACCACGGGGCGAACTCGCGAGCAAGCAGCCCGAACAGCCCGCTGCCCATGACGTAGACGTAGTACAGCGGGTCCCATGCCGGCTCGCGCAGCTCACCCTCGTTGAACTCGGCCTCGTCGATCGCGCCCAGCACGATCCGGCGGTCGATCCGCTCGTCAGAGCTGAGCTCCTCATCTTCGAACGCCTCGAAACGGGCCCGGTGGTGGCGCAGCAGCGCCAGGCGGGAAGTCCTGCCTGCCTCTGACAGGTCCGGCCAGCGGTCGTCATGGGCATGGAAGCCGACGCCTGTCGCCCACACCGGTTGGGCCGCGAACAGGTCGTCGAGCAGCCGCTGGAGGGCGAAGTCAAACGGCGACCGCGGAACGGGCCGGGTGTCAGGGGCAAGCGAGACGAACGTCTGGGCGTCCGCTTGGGCCACGGCTGGGTCTCCTCGAACTGCCTTGCCGGCCAATCGTAGCCCGGCTCGCGATGTAGCATCCCGGGCATGGCCGACATCGCCATCAGGACATTGATCAACGCCGTCGCGCTGGTCGCCGCCGTGCAGCTCGTGCCCGGCGCGGTGTTCGAGGGCGAATGGTGGCAGCTGCCTGTGGTGGCGGCAATCTTCGGCCTGATCAACGCCTACCTGCGACCGATAGTCAAGCTGCTCAGCCTGCCCCTGAACCTGCTCACGTTCGGGCTGGTCGGCTTCGCCATCAATGCCGGGCTGCTGATGCTGCTCGCGCTGATCAGCGGCCAGCTCGACCTTGGCTTCTTCCTCGACGGCTGGCCGGCAGCGCCGCTCGACGCCGAGGTGCTGGTGACCGCGGTCATGGCGGCGCTGGTCGTCTCTATCGTGTCGAGTGTGCTGGCACTGGTCCGGCTGATCACGCCGAGGATGTGACTGGGCCGGAGCTGGCGGCGGCGGCGCGTGAGGCCGCAGACAGGTTCGGCACTCCGCTCTACCTGTACGACCTGGGCCGGCTGGACGATAACGCGCGTGCGGTCGCGGCCGCGTTCCCTGATCCCTGGCTGCGGCTGTACTCGCTCAAGGCCAACGGCCTGCCCGCGCTGGTGCGGCGCATCTGCGGCCACGGCTTTGGCGCCAGCGCGGTGTCCGCCGGGGAGGTGGTCGCTGCCGGCCGGGCCGGCCTCGCCAACGCGGCCGTGGCGCTGGAAGGCATCGGCAAGTCGGACGCCGACCTGCAGCTGGCCGCACAGGCCGCCGCGGACGGCCGGCCGCTGCTGTGGGTCAGCCTCGAGAGCGCCGAGGACGCGGCCACGCTGGCGGCAGCGGTACGCGCCCTCGGCCGGCGTGGGCTGCGCCAGGATGTCCTCGTCCGGCTCAACCCACAGGTCGTGCCCGAGACCTCGGCCGGGCTGGCGGTGGGTGCCTCGACATCGAAGTTCGGCGTGCTGCCCGACGAGCTCTCGGCGGTCGTCATGGCAGGCGGCGGCCCGGAAGGCCCGCTGCGCTGGCGCGGGCTGCACTTGCACATCGGCTCGATGCTCGGCGCGGTCGATGCCTGGCGGGCAGCGGCGCGTCTCGGCCTGCGCCTGCTCGAGCTGCAGCGAGCCGCGCTGCCGGACTTCGACACGCTCGACCTGGGTGGTGGCTTCCCGGTGGCAGACGACGCATTGAGCGTGCCATCCCCGGCCCGGTTCGCCGCCGAAGCGGCGGCCGAGCTCGGGCAGCTGCCGTCAACGGCGCGCCCGGGGCGCGTGGCGATCGAGCCCGGGCGGGCGGTCGTGGCGGCCAGCGGCTGGGTCGTCGGCCGGGTGCTGCACGTCCGTGCCCGGCAGCCGGCGTTGGTCGTGCTCGACGCCGGCATGACCGAGCTGATCCGGCCCGCGCTCTACGGCGCGCGCCACCCGATGATCGCCCTGACCAGCCACGGACGACCGGTCGAGGCGAACGGGCAGACGGTCCTCGTCCGGGTCGACGGCCCGATCTGCGAGTCGACGGACACGCTGGGCGAGGCGTCACTGCCGCCGCTGGCGCGCGGCGACATCGTGGTGCTCGGTCTGGCGGGGGCCTATGCATCGTCGATGTTCAGCACCTACAACGGCCGGCCACGGCCACCTGAGATCGGCTGGGACGGGCGCCGGCTGATCGTGCTGCGGCGCCGTGGGCGAGCGGTACAGTAGCGCCGTGCTGCGCGTCGGCTCGATCGTGATCCGCGTCGACGACCTCGCTCGCCAGACGGCGTTCTGGTCGGCGGCGCTGGACTATGTGGCGCGTGACTCGGATCTCGCCCCGGAGAGTGATTTCGTGCTGCTGCGGCCACGCCAGGGTGAGGGCCCAAACGTCTCGCTCGATCGGATGCGCTCCAGCGTCCAGCTGCCGCCGCGCATCCACCTCGACCTCTACGCCACCGACCAGCCAGCGGAGGTCGAGCGCCTCAAGGCGCTGGGCGCGACCGAGGTCCACTGGGATAGGCGCCCGCCGGACGCCGACTACGTGATCATGGCCGACCCAGAGGGCAACCGCTTCTGCGTCATCGACGCCGGCTGAGCGGGGCCTTGTGTAACCTGTCGGCCTGATGGCCGTCACCTCACCTGCTCGACGAGCCTTCGCCGAGCGACTGGCCCGCGGACCGCTGCTCCTCGACGGCGCGATGGGCACGCTGCTCTTCAGCCGCGGCGTGCCCCAGCGCGCGTCGCTCGACGAGCTGGTCGAGACGCGCGCCGAGCTGATCGGCGCCATCCATCGTGAGTACATCGCCGCCGGTGCCGACGCTATCGAGACGAACAGCTTTGGCGCCAATCGCTTCAGGCTTGCGCCCTTCGGCCTCGCCGCGAGGGCCGCGGCGATCAACCGACGGGCGGCCCAGATCGCGCGCGAGGCGCGTGACGTGGCCGGCGGACGGGACGTGCTGGTGCTGGGCTCCATCGGGCCTCTCGGCGCGGCCGTGCGCGGGCCTGAGCGCCCACCTGACGACGAGGTCCGGGCCGCCTTCCGCGAGCAGATCGAGGGCCAGCTCGAGGGCGGCGCAGACGCGCTCATCTTCGAGACATTCAGCGACCTCGCCGAGCTGCTGATCGGCGTCGAGGAGGCGCGCAAGCTGGCCGACCTACCAATCATCGCCCAGATGACCTTTGGCGAGGAGCTGGTCGCAATCGACGGCACCTCGCCCCAGACGGCGGCGACCGCCCTCGCCACGGCAGGGGTCGACGCCGTCGGCGTCAACTGTGGCGCCGGCCCGCTGGTCTGCCTGGACGCCCTCAACCAGATGGGCCGGCCCAGCCCCGGGCTGGCTCGGTCGATCGTGCCCAACGCCGGCCTGCCACAGCGCGTCGAGGGCCAGTTCGTCTACGCCGCCGAGCCGGACTACTTCGGCCAGGCGGTCGAGCGCTTCCTCGCCGCCGGCGCGCAGATCATCGGCGGCTGCTGCGGCACGACCCCGGCCCACATCGGCGCGATGCGCGACGCGCTGGATCATGCGACCGGCACCCGGCGCCGCCGACCGGCTGACGTGGGCACCACCCTGGGCAGCGTGCCGCGGACGCCGATCGCTGAGCTGTCAGGCAGCGCCCATGACGAGCCGCCGCCGCCTACCCGGCTGGCACGGCTGCTGGACGAGGGTCGGTTCGTGGTCAGCGTCGAGATCGATCCGCCGCGCTCGGTCCGCATCGAGCGCACGATCGAGGCCGGCCGGCTGCTCCAGGACGCCGGGGTGGACATGGTCAACATCAGCGACAGCGCGATGGCCCGCGTCCGGATGGGCGCCCTGGCCGTCGCCTTCGGCATCCAGCATGACCTGGACCTCGAGTGCATCGTCCACTTCACGACCCGCGATCGGAACCTGATGGCCCTCGAGTCGGAGCTGCTCGGCGCGCACGCGCTGGGGGTGCGCAACATCCTCGCCCTGACCGGCGACCCGCCGCGGGTGGGCGACTATCCAACCGGCACGGGCATCTGGGATGTCGATTCGACCGGCCTGATCGGCATCCTGCGCCGGCTCAACCGCGGCGAGGACCAGGCCGGCAAGCCGATCGGCGCGCCCGCCGGCTTCACGGTCGCCTGCGCCCTCGACCCGACCTCTGCCGACCTGGACCACGAGATCGAGCGCCTGGCCGGCAAGCTCGACGCGGGGGCTGACCTGATCATGACCCAGCCGATCTACGCCGCCGAGCAATGGCAGCGCTTCATGGACCATGCGTCACGCCGCTGGCCGGGCGGCCTGCCTCGGCCGGTGCTGCTCGGCGTGCTGCCGCTGCACACCCACCGCCACGCCGAGTTCCTGCACAACGAGGTGCCCGGCATCACGATCCCGGCCGAGGTCCGGGCGGCGATGGGCGCGGCCGGCGAGCGCGGCGCAGAGATCGGGCTCGAGATGTCCTCGGCGCTGCTCGAGCAGATGGCGCCGCTCGTGCAGGGCACGTACATCATGCCCAGCTTCGGCCGCTACGAGATGGCGGCGGCGCTGGTGCGCAGGCTGCGCAGCCAGGGCATCGCCCGAATCACGGTCGCCGGATGAGGGAGCGGCAGGCCCACCTGCGCGTGGGCCTCGCTGCCGCCCTGGTCGGCTGGCTGCTGCTGGCCGGCCTGGCCGCGGCCCGCGCACCAGCGGGGCCCACTCCGCCGGCCGGGCCGCCGTACCCGCCACCGATCAGCGACGTGGTCGTCTACGACTACGCCGACCTCTTCCGTGCCGAGACTGATGCCGCGGCGACGCGGATCATCGCCGGCATCGAGGAGCGGACCGGCGCCGAGGTCGTGGTCTACACGCAGCTCAAGCCTGGCGCGACGACGGAATCGACGGAACGTGATGCCGCCGAGCTGATCGACCAGTGGGGCGTCGGCCGGCTCGGCTTCGACGACGGCCTGGCGATCATGTTCAACATCACCCGCCAGGGCTGCCTGCCCAACGTGCCGGGCAACGGCCAGGTACAGCTGTACGCCGGCCCGGGCTACGCGGCGACCTTCTTGTCCAACAGTGAGCGCCAGCAGGTCTTCGAGCACGACATGCTGCCGCTGCTGCGCGAGTGCGACTTCGACGGCGCGCTCCTGGCTGCCCTCAGCCGCATCGACGCCAACGCTACGCCGGAGCACGCACGGATGCTGGCCATGGCGCGCTTCATCGACGCGGCCGTCGGGCTGGTGCTGGCGCCGGTCGCATTTCTGCTGCTGGTCGGCATCGCCGCCCGATCGTGGCTACTCTTTGGCAAGGACCCGGTCTACCTCGACAGCCCGTCGATCCACCTGCCGGCGCCGCCGGCTGACCTGACCGCCGCCTCGGCGGTCGCGATCTGGGATGGCCGGGCGAACAGGCGCGCGCTGACCACGGCGTTGCTCGACCTGGCCAGCCGCGGGGAGCTCGGATTCAAGCAGGAGAAGAAGCTGCTCAATGAGAAGGCCGGCATCCAGCTGTTCGCGGGCGAGCCGGACGACCCGTTCGTGCTGCGCAACCGCCGCCGTCCGCTGAGCGACGCCGAGACCTACCTGCTCAAGCAGCTACGGGCCATGGGCAAGAGGGATGAGGACTATCTGTCGCCGACCGAGCTCCAGGCGCTCGCGCCGACGGTCGCCAAGTTCGAGCGGAAGGTGGAGAACCACGTCGCCTGGAAGCGCTGGTTCCGCGAGCCGCCATATCGATCGGTGGCGCGCTGGTCGGGTCGGGCGGGCACGATCCTGCTCGTCGGGTTGATAGGCGTCGGCGCCGGCTTCATGCTGCCCAGCAGCGGTCTGCTGATCCTCGGCGGGGCGCTGATCGCGGCCGGCGTGGTGATCCTCCTGATCGCCCGGGCGATGCCCTCGCGGACGATGGAGGGCGCGATGCTGTACGCCATGCTCGCCGCCTACCGCCGGACGCTGCAGAAGACGATGGCCATGTCGCGCTCGATGAACGAGGTCGTGGAGCGCGCCCAGATGGCGTGGCTTGAGACGCCGGACCAGGCCCTCGTGTGGGGCGTCGCCCTCGGGCTCAACGCCGAGGTCGAAGAGGTCATCAGACGCAGCGTGCAGGACGCCAGGGCAGGCGTGACGGACCACCGGCCGTGGGTGCCGGCGTGGTACGGCACCTCGTCGCTCAGCCCGGCTCGTTCCAGCGGCGGCTCGGGCGGCCTGGCGCCGGGGCTGTTCTCGTCGTCGGCCGTGCCGAACTTCGGCGGCATGGTCGCCGCGCTGGGCTCGATCGGCGCGGTTGCCTCGTCGAGCGGCGGCTCGGGCGGCAGTTCGGGCGGCTTCAGCGGCGGCAGCAGCGGTGGTGGCGGAGGCGGCGCGGGTGGCGGCTTCTGAGCGGCCTTGGGTAGACTTGCGCGATGGGCGCGTCCGAGACGATGCAGGACTTCTTCGAGCGGCTGAACGCCGGCGATCGCGAGGGCGCTGTGGCGCTGATGGACGAGCGCGCCGAGATGCGCGTGCACGTGCTGGGCAACTCGCGCACGCTGCGCGGCCTCGACCAGGTGGGCGGCTGGTTCCTGCGCGCTGACAAGGGCCTGCGCATGATCCCGGCCGACGAGCGCGAGATGGGCAATACCGTCGAGTGCAACGTGCTGGTCCTGCGCCCGGGTGCCCCGTCGCAGTCGCTCGACGCGACGTTCCGCGTCGAGGCGGGCAGGATCACGGCGATCAACCTCGCCCCAAGCTAGCGCCTGCGGCTAGCCACAGGGATCCACGAGCGGCGACGCTCCGGGCGCGGGCGACGGCGGCACGAACGTGTCGGGCGGGATGACGACGACCTGCCCGACGAGGATCCGGCCCGGGTCGGTGATCTGCGGGTTGGCGCCCATCAGCTGCGCATAGCTCAGGCCGTGGATGCGCGCGATGCGGCACATCGTGTCATTCGGCTGGATGGTGTAGCTACCCGGGGTGGGGG
>DATMJK010000093.1:0-25179 GCA_035553915.1 Candidatus Limnocylindrales bacterium
GCCGGACACGACGGCCGGCCGGGCGCTCCCGGCCGGCCGTCGTGTCCGGCAAGGCGCTAGCCGGCTGCGCCGACCTGCTGCTTGCGGCTGTGACTGCCCATCTTGCGCGTCTTGCGCGCCGGCGCCTGCTCGGTGCCGACGAGCGTCTCGCTGTCCTCGCCGCGGATGAACGCCTCGACGCGCTCGCGCGCGACGTCGTCGTGGATCTGCCGCGGCGGGCTCTTCATGAAGTACGCGGAGGGTGCCACGAGCGTGCCAGCCAGCCCGCGATCCAGGCCCAGCTTCAGGCAGCGGATGGCGTCAGTGATGACGCCGGCGCTGTTCGGGCTGTCCCAGACCTCGAGCTTCAGCTCGGCGTTGAGCGGCACGTCACCGAAGGTCGTGCCCTCCATCCGGATGTAGCACCACTTTCGGTCCTCGAGCCACGGCACGTGGTCCGAAGGACCCACGTGGACGTCGTCTTCCTGGATGTCGTAGTCGAGCATTGAGGTAACGGCGTTGGTCTTGCTGATCTTCTTGGACTCGAGGCGCTCGCGCTCGAGCATGTTCAGGAAGTCAGTGTTGCCACCGAAGTTGAGCTGGTAGGTGCGGTCGAGCCGGACGCCACGATCCATGAATAGGCGGGTCAGCACGCGATGGGTGATCGTGGCGCCGACCTGGCTCTTGATGTCGTCACCGATGACCGGCAGGCCCTCCTCCGCGAAGCGGCGCTGCCAGTACGGCTCGCGGCCGATGAACACCGGGATGGCGTTGATGAAGCCGACGCCCGCCTTGAGCGCCTGCTCCACATACCACTTGGTCGCCTCCTCCGAGCCAACCGGCAGGTACGAGACCATCACGTCGACCTGGCGCTCCTTGAGGATGCCGACGATGTCAGCCGTCGGGCCGGGCGCCTTGTCGATGATCTGGGACAGGTACTTGCCCAGGCCGTCGTGGGTCATGCCGCGCTCGACGGGCACGTCGAGCTTGGGCACCTGCTGGAACTTGTAGGTGTTGTTGGGCTTGGCGTAGATCGCTTCGGACAGGTCCTTGCCGACCTTGTTCTTGTCGACGTCGAAGGCGGCCACGAACTCGATGTCGCGAACGTGGTAGCCGCCCAGGTCGACGTGCATCAGGCCGGGCACGAAGTCGTCCGGCTTGGCGTCCTCGTAGTAGTAGCGGCCCTGGACCAGGCTGCTGGCGCAGTTGCCGACGCCGACGATGGCGACGCGGATCTTGCCGTCCTTGCGCTTGGGCTTGCGGCCGTTGCCGTTCCCGCTGTTGCTCACTGCTTCCACTTCCTTCTCCATTGAATTAGGGCTCCTTCTTGCTTTGCAGGTAGACATGGACGATGCGTTGGATGGTCGTGACGGTTGCGAGGAGGGTGATGAGCCCGAGGCTGAGGAACAGGAATTGGCTGCCCGCTGTCGGCCACATCATCTCTCCCAGGCCTCCGCCCAGGTCGGTCAGCACGAGCCCGACGGCGAGGATGACGACGCGGACCTCCCGCGGCGCGAAGCCAACGCTGGCCAAACCCTTGCCCGAGGCGAAGCCCAGGCTCTCTGCTTTGGCGCGCGTGTAGCTGACCATCAGCGCGGCCGCCATCGCGGCCATTGGCAGGAGCACCCCCCCGCCGCCTACGTTGGGCACGACGTAGTAGGCAATGGCGATGCCGATATAGACGACGGCCTCGCCGGCCCGATCAAACGTGCTGTCCATGAACGCTCCGAAGCGGCTGGCCGTGTTTGTCGCTCGGGCCAGCGCCCCGTCGAGCAGGTCAAAGGCGGCACCGAAGGCGACCAGCAGCCCGGCTGCAAGCCAGGCATGGGAGGCGGCCGCATAGGCGGCGGCGATCGCCATGCCGAACCCAATGAGCGTTAGCGCATTGGGCGTCAGACCGACCCGCCCGAACAGGCGGGCGACCGGCTCGGCGGCGCCCCGGATGCGCGCGCGAAGGGTGGGTGAGACGAGGCTGCCCACGGGACTAGCTGGCCAGCCCCAGCAGCTCCCCCTCGCGAGCGCGGAAGCGGTCGAGAGCGTCGCGGCGCAGCGAGCAGATGACCTCGCGGCCGGAGCGGCGCGTCTCGATCAGTCCGGCCACCTCCAGCCGGCGGAGGTGCCACGAGACGAGCGGCTGTGAAAGGTCCACGTGGCCGGTCAGCTCGGTCACCGTCGCCGGGGCGTCGGCCAGCCGCTGGAGCAGCCGCAGGCGGGTCGTGTCAGCCAGCGCCTTGTGGAACGCGCGCAGGTCGCGCAGGTCGTCAGGCGGCGCGGTGATGGTGGCGATGGTCGAGCGAATGCGAGCCGGGGAGGGCATCAGATGGGTCAGGGCCTCGTTCGGGCGCCGCGATACATCAACGACGCTACATATAAAGCATTGTTGATACTAGGCACGGCAGGAGCACCTGTCAAGCCCTTCCGCAACTGCGCCGGCTCCTCCGGCTAGCGGCAGGCGCGCGGTCGGGCGGTGGGGTTGGCGTCGCGCGGGTCGGCCGGGACGACGCTGACCGGGCGCGCGGCGACCTGCAGCTTGGGCACGGTGCCGCGCGGGCCTTCGCTGGTCTGCATGATCAGCTGCTGGCCACCCGGCGGCAGCTCGTGGGCCAGCGACAGGTCCGTGGCGTGGCGCTTGACGAGGTAGATCTCGTAGAGGTGCAGCTGGTTGTGCGACGTGTAGACCTCGACCAGCTTGCCGATCATGCTCCGGCCGTTGTTGCGTTGCGATGCCGTCAGTAGCGGCAGGAACATGCCCGACCGAGCGTGGGCGTAGAGATAGGTCGTGCCGCGCTCGCCCGGCTGTGAGTACTCCATCAGATATTGGGCCACGTCGCACAGCGGGTAGAAGTTGCGATTGCCGGGCACGACGAGGTCGCCGGACACGACCGCCAGGTCGATGTTCATCGACGGGATCACGATGCGCGTCGCCAGTGCGCGGCCGCTCGGGCGAGACGTGGCATTGGGCCGCGGCGTGGGCGTCGGGCCGGGCCGCGCGGTCGTTCCCGGCTGGCTGGTGACGGCGGGCTGAGTCGGCTCGGTGCCCGGGCTGGCCGGCGGGCCGGTCGGATTGAGCGGGTCCGTCGAGGGCTCGAAGGTCGGCCCGAACGTGAGATGCGGCGGCAGCGTGACGGCGGCACTCGGCAGCGGACCGAACGGGGTGCCCGTCGGGTTGACCACAGCGCCGCTGGTGGCGCTCGGCGTCGGCCCGAAATTGGGGTCGCCGGGCTCGAAGGTCAGGCCCGGGTCGCCGCTGCGCGGCGCGTAGGCGAAGATGCCCGCGCTGAGCAGGACCACGCTGGAGGCCATCAGCAGAGCGGGAATGGCGCGTTCGAGCAGCTTCAAGAGGGGGACCATCGGCGCATCGATGCTATCCCAGCCCGGTTGGATGCGCCGTAGTACATTCCGGCGGCATGAAGGTACCCGTCCTGCTGGGCGCGCTGATCGCGCTGCTGATCGGTGGCCTGGCCATCGCCGGGCTGCTGGCCGCCCTGGCCAGCCGCTCACCGATCGTCCCGGTCGCTCCCACGCCGACGGTCGCGCCGGGGGAGTTCGGCCTCTACACGCCGCCTCCGACACCCTCGCCGCCTCCGACACCCTCGCCCACTCTGCCGCCGCGCCCCGGCGCGACGATCGAGATCGGGACAGAGCTCGGCCAGCGCGCCCCGGCGCTGATCCTGCCCCATCTGGCCGGCGGCACGATCGACAGCCGTGAGGTCACCGACCGGCCGCTGTGGATCAACTTCATGGCCACCTGGTGCCCGCCGTGCCGCGACGAGCTGCCGATGATGCAGGGCTATCAGCTCCGCCTCGACGAGCAGATCGAGATCATCCTGGTCGACGTCGCCGAGGACCCCGACGACGTGCTCAACTTCATGCTCGAGATCGGGGTCGACCTGCCCGTCGCGCTGGACGAGGACGCATCAGCCCAGCGCGAGTGGGGCGCGTTCGCGCTGCCGGTCCACTTCTTCATCGATGAGCAGGGCATCGTGCGGGAGGTTGTCTTCGGCGGTGCGCCTCGCGAGATCTACATCGAGGCGCTCGTGACGCTGCTGCCCGAGGTCGATCCGGCCGACATCGATCCCGACGCCGGGGAGTGACCGACCGCCTGCTCGACCCGATCAACCTGCGCCAGGCCATCGCCGAGGCACGTCGGCTGGTCGAGCTGAGGCCGCTGCTCGTCGTCTCTGATTTCGACGGCACGCTCAGCCAGATCGTCCAGGATCCGTGGGCCGCGACCATCCTGCCCGCCGGCCGCTGGGCGCTGCGCCGGCTGGCGAGCACGCCCGGCGTACACGTGGCGGTCCTGTCTGGCCGGACCGCGCGCGACGTGGCCGCGCGCGTGCGTGTGGGCAACGTGACGTACCTGGGCAACCACGGCATGGAGCGCGGCTACCTGCCCCGCCGCGGCCGCCCCGAGCGGCTTCTGGTGCCCGCGGCTGACGATCACGCGCACGAGGCCGGCCATCTCGCGGAGGACATCGCCGAACAGCTGCCCGCGCTAGTCCAGGAGCCTTGGCTGGTCGTAGAGCGCAAGCCGCCGGCGGTGGCGTTCCACTTCCGCCAGGCACCGGAGACGGCGGATGCGGCGGCACGCGTGCGCGCGGCCGTCGACCAGCTCGACCCGGCGGGCCGGCTGGAGCGCTTCCCAGGGCGGCGAGTGCTCGAGCTGCGGCCCTTCGGCGCCGTGGCCAAGGGCGATGCGATGCGGACGTTGCTCGACGAGGTTGAGCCACGGGCGGCGCTGCTGCTCGGTGACGACATCAGCGACGCGCTCGCCTTCAGCGAGTTGCGCGAGGCACGCGACCAGGGCCGGCTCGATGGGCTGGCAGTGGCCATCCTGGCCCGCGCCGAGGTGCCGCCGCAGGTGGCCCAGACCGCCGATTTCGTGCTCCCCTCGCCGCTCGTCGCAGCGCGCTTCCTCGCAGCCTTCGCGCGCTCGCTCTGAGTCTCAGCCGCCCTCGAGCTGGGGGTCGTAGCGGCGGATCGTGTCGCGCAGAGCGCGCGACGGCGGCCGGCCACCCTGGGCGATCGCTGACAGGTCGCGCAGCTGGCGGGCCAGCCACCAGGCCAGGTCCTCGTTGCGGACGCTCGCTCGGAGGCGCCGGACACGGCGCAGCCGGTCATCGGCAGGCAGGTCGAGCGCGTGCTCGAGCATCGAGCTCGTGCCAGCCACGTCGGCGGCAGTGACCATCAGCGAATCTGTTGCCAGCTGCTCGGCCGCGCCGGCCGTCTCTGACAGGACCAGCGCCCCGTTGCCCACCACGACCGCCTCCTTGGCGACCAGGTTCATGCCGTCGACGACCGGGTTGACGAGCACGACGTCTGCCTTCTGCAGGGCGGCGATGGCGAGCCCGTAGTCGCTGCCGTCGAGCAGCCAGATGGGGGCCTCGTCCGGGTCGGCCATGCCGTTGACCCGGGCCACGACCTCGCGCACGGCGGCGGCGTACTCGGCGTACTGAGGCACTTTCTCGCGGCTGGTCGACTGGATGGCCAGGAAGCGGACGCGACGCTTGAGGTCCGGCCGGCGCCTCAGCAGCGCCTCGAACGCCTGGAAGCCGCGCAAGGCATTCTTCGAGGGCTCGAGCCGGTCGACGCGCACGATCAGCTGCGGGTCGCCGGCGCGCTGAAGGCGCTCCTCCAGCCGCTGACGGTGGCGCGCCACCTGTGGTCCGCGCGCAAACTCGGCCAGCGCGTCAGGGTCGATAGAGATCGGGTAGGCGCGGACCCAGATCGTCCGTCCGCGCCAGCGCACGTGCCGGCCGGCTGGATCGACTCGGGCGTCACGCACGAAGGCGTCGACGGTCTGCAGGAAGTTGGTCGCGTAGCGATCGGTCTGGAGGCCGACGATGTCGTTTGCCAGCAAGCCCTCGCAGATCGCGCGGCGCAGCCCTTGTGGCAGCACCAGCCACGAATCGACTGACGGCCAGGGGATGTGGTTGAAGTGCAGCAGCAGGCTCTCTGGCCGCTGAGCACGGATCGTCGCGGCCGCGAGGTAGAGGTGATAGTCCTGCAGCATCACGACCGGCCGTCTGGAGCCCGCCGTCTCAGCCAGCGCGCGCTGGCCGAGGGCCTCGTTGACCACCCGGTAGCCGGTTCGCCAGGCGCGGACCAGCTCGTCGTCGACCGTGGGCTCGTAGGGCAGCATGTACAGCTGGTGCTGGACGAACCACAGGAAGGGGTTGGAGATGCGGGCGTAGTGCGCCTGCCAGGCGTCTGCCGGCAGCTCGGTCAGGCCGAGGCGCAGGTCCTGGCCCGGCATCTGCTCCGCGACGCGCTCGCCCAGGCGAGCCGCCTCGCTCTTGCTGCCCTTGCCGTCGAGCAACGCCGCCGCCTCGCGATCGCCGGCGTCCATCGCCCCGCTGATCCAGCTGATGGGTGCCAGCCGGCCGAGCTCGGCCAGCGCGGTCACCAGGCCGCCCGAGCCGCGCTTGACGTGCCAGTCGCCTCGGGTGTGACGGAAGTTGAGCGGCCCGCGATTGGAGACGACGACCAGCCGCTCGTCCGGTGCCAGCAGGTGGCCGAGATACTCGCGCAGTCGCGCCTGACGCTCGTTCGTCCGCTGCCCGTCCACGGGCGAGCGCTCGGCAGGCGGCCCCACCTGCTGGCGGCGTGTTGTGCCGGGGGCGCCGCGCCGGCTCTTCGTTCGTGCCTCCGTCATCCGCTCAGCTGCCTGCGATCAGGACCGACGCTGCCTCGGCTGCGATGGCGAAGAACGTGGCTGACACGCCGGGCAGCCAGATGAACAGGGTCACGACCGCGGCCAGGACCAGCCCGACCCGCGTGGCCGCGCCGACCTCGACCGGCGGGGCACCCTCGACGGGCTCGCGCATCCAGATGTAGACGGCCACACGCAGGTAGTAGAACGCTCCGACCATTGCATTGACCACCGTGATGACGGCGACGACGTTCAGCCAGCCACCCACCTGCAGTGCAGCCTGGATGACGTACCACTTGGCCAGGAAGCCGGCCAGCGGCGGGATGCCGAGCAGCGACAGCAGGAAGAGCGTCATCAGCACCGCCAGCAGCGGCGAGCGCCGGCCCAGGCCGGCGAAGCTCGAGATCTGGCTTGTGACGCCGGGTCGACGCTGGAGCGCCGCGACCACAGCGAAGGCGCCGAGGTTCATGCCCGCGTAGGCGAAGGCGTAGAAGAGCAGCGCTTCGAGGCCCGCCTGCTCGGCCACCGAGCCGATGGCGGCTGCTCCGAAGACCGCCAGCCCGACCATGATGTAGCCGGTGTGGGCGATCGAGCTATAGGCCAGCATGCGCTTGACGTTGTCCTGCGTCAGCGCCACCAGGTTGCCGAGCGACATCGTGAGCACCGCCAGCACGACGACGAACGGCGTCCAGTCCGCCTTGAAGTCGCCCAGCGCCTCGACGAACAGCCGCAGGATGAGCGCGAAGGCGGCGACCTTCGGGCCGACCGACAGATAGCCGGTGACCGGCGTCGGCGAGCCCTGGTAGGCGTCCGGCGTCCAGTAGTGGAAAGGCACCGCCGCGATCTTGAAGGCGGCGCCGGTGGTCAGCAGCGCGAGGCCCATCAGCAGCCCGGCCGGGACCGCCGCCAGGCCGGCCGTGCCGAGCAGCGACTGGGCGACCTCCGGGATGCGCGTCGTGCCGGCAAAGCCAAAGACCAGCACCAGCCCGAACAGGAAGATGGCGCTCGAGAACGAGCCGAGCAGGAAGTACTTGATCGCACCCTCTGTGGCCAGGCCGTCGCGCTTGGCGTAGCCGGCCAGCAGATAGCCCGGCAGGACGAGCAGCTCGAGCGCCAGGAAGAGCAGGATCAGGTCGCGCGCGCCGGCGATCAGCATCGCGCCCGAGATGGCAAAGAGGAGCATCGCCGCGAACTCGGCCGCAGGCAGGCCGCGCGGCCGCAGGTAGTCCGGCCCGACGAGAATGGTCAGCAGAGCGACGCCGAGCAGCAGCAGGTCGAGGAAGGCCGTCAGCGCGTCGCGCACATAGGCGCCGTCGAAGGCCTCGTAACCGGCTCGATCCTGGATGATGCCAATGACATTGACTGGGCCGATGACCAACGTCACGGCCATGATCGCGGCCAGTCCCAGTGCTCCCAGCACGGTCAGCGCGCCGTGGCGGCCCGGCCGGGCCATGTCGAAGATGATCAGCCCAAGTGCCAGCAGCACGACCAGCGACGGCGGCGCGAGCGACAGGATGGTCGCCTCGTCGAACATGATCATCTAGCTTCCCTCCGCAGTCGGCCTGCGGCCGCTGCTGCGCGCAGATCGTCCGCGTTCCGGCGTCCCGCCGGGCTGCGGTCGTTGCTTGGGCTCACCGTCCACCGATCACGATGCCGCCGCCAACGCTGGCCAGGAAGTCGTTGACCGGCAGCGTGAACAGGTTGAGCAGCAGCCCAGGGAAAAGCCCGAAGGCGAGCGTCATGACCACCAGCGGCGCGAGGGTCAGCGCCTCGGTCCGGTCCATGTCGCGCAGGTGATGACCGAGCCCGCGCAGGAAGTCGGACACCTCGCCAAAGATCACCCGCTGGTACATCCACAGCAGGTAGGCCGCGCCGAGCATCATCGCCAGCGCCGCTATGGCCGCCACCGGCGGCCAGTACTCGAACGCGCCGACGAGGACCAGGAACTCGCCCACGAAGCCGGCCAGGCCGGGCAAGGCGAGCGAGGCCAGCACGAAGTAGCCGAAGACCGCCGCATAGACCGGCATCACCGCCGCCAGCCCACCCATCTTGGCGATCGTCCGATCGTGCGTCCGCTCGTAGATCACGCCGACCAGCAGGAACAGCGCGCCGGTGATGATGCCGTGGGCGATCATCTGCAGCAACGCGCCCTGCAGGCCCTGCTCAGTGAAGATGAAAATGCCCAGCGTGACGAAGCCCATGTGGCTGACCGACGAGTATGCGACCAGCTTCTTGAGGTCAGGCTGGACGAGGGCCACGATCGCGCCGTAGACGATGCCGATCAGCGACAGCACGATGATCAGCGGCGCCACCGCCTGTGCTGCGTCAGGGAAGAGCGGCACGTTGAAGCGGATCAGGCCGTAGCCGCCCAGCTTGAGCAGCACGCCGGCGAGGATCACCGAGCCGGCCGTGGGCGCCTCGACGTGGGCGTCGGGCAGCCAGGTGTGGAACGGGAACATCGGCACCTTGATGGCGAAGGCCAGGAAGAAGCCGATGAAGGCGAGCATCTGGAGTGTCGGATCGAAGCCGAAGCCGCGCAGCGTCTCGTAGTCGAAGGAGCCGACCCAGCTGCCGGTGGCGGCCTGGTAGGTGAAGGCCATGCCCAGGATGGCGACCAGCATCAGCAGCGAGCCGACGAGCGTGTACAGGACGAACTTGATCGTTGCGTAGATCCGGTTGGCGCCGCCCCACACGCCAATGATCAGGTACATCGGCACGAGGACCAGCTCCCAGAAGATGTAGAACAGGAACAGGTCGAGGGCGACGAAGACGCCGATCATGCCCACTTCGAGCAGCAGGAAGGAGATCATGTACTCCTTCACCCGGTCCCTGATTGGCGCAAAGCTGGCCAGGATCGAGATCCAGGTGAGGGTCGTCGTCAGCACGACCAGCGCCAGGCTCATGCCGTCGATGCCTAGCTTGTACTGGATGCCGAAGGCGGGGATCCAGTCGACCTCCTCGCGGTATTGGAAGCCGGTCGCGTTGATGTCGAACTCGAGCAGCAGGAGCAGCGAGACGATGAATGTCAGCAGCGCGGTGCCCAGCGCCACGCCGCGCACCAGCCGCACCTGCGGCCGCGGGATTAAGGCGATCAGGATCGCGCCCAGCAGCGGCAGGAAGGTGACGATCGTCAGCCAGGGCAGGCCGTTCACCATCACCTCCCGAAGAACAGGTACGTGATGGCGATGACGAGCAGGCCGACGGCGATGCCCAGCGCGTAGTTCTGGACGCGGCCGGTCTGGATCTGGCGGATGCCCGAGCCGGTCCGTTGCGTGACTGCGGCGATGCCGTTGACCGCGCCGTCGACGATGCGCACGTCGAACCACCACAGACCGCGCGCCACGAGGCTGCCGAAGCGGACGAAGATCAGGTCGTTGAGCTCATCGAACCACCAGCGGTTGTACGACGCACGGTAGAGCGGCGCGAGGCGACCGCCGCTCAAACGCTCCACCTGCTGCTCGCGCGGCCCGCGCAGGCGCAGCAGCCCGAACAGCCAGATCGCGCCGATCACGCCCAGCGTGCCAGCCGTCGCGCCGACGAGCATCAGCGCGCCGTCCAGTCCGAACAGCACGAACTCGTGGTGGTGGATGTGCAGCGTCTCGAGCGCGTCGTGGAAAACGGGCTCGAGCCAGTGGTGCAGCGCGCCGTCGAGTGGCGGGAAGCCGATGGCCAGTCCGAGCAGCACCGACGGCACGGCCAGGATGACCAGCGGGCCGGCCATGCTCCACGGCGATTCGTGCACCTTCGGCTCGACCGCCGGGTCGACGCGGCTCGGGCCGTAGAAGGTCTTGCCCATCAGCCGGAACATGTAGAAGCCGGTCATCACGGCCACGACCACGCCGATCGTCCAGACCCACTGGAAGCCGAGCAGGAAGCTCTCCGCCAGGATCTCGTCCTTTGACCAGAAGCCGGCCAGCGGGGGTATGCCGGCGATGGCGATCGAGCCGATGAGCATCGTCGCGTGGGTGATCGGGATCTTGCGTGCCAGACCGCCCATCCGGTTCATGTCCTGCTCGCCCTGGACCGCGTGGATGACCGAGCCTGAGCCCAGGAAGAGCAGGCCCTTGAAGAAGCCGTGGGTGACGAGGTGGAAGATCGCCGCCGTGAACGCGCCCACCCCGAGCGCGGCGAACATGTAGCCCAGCTGCGAGAGCGTCGAGTAGGCCAGCACGCGCTTGATGTCGCGCTGCGTGAAGGCGATCGAGGCGGCGAGGATGGCGGTGAAGATGCCGATCGCCGCGACCACGAACATCGCTTCCGGCGCGTTGGCGAAGAGCGGGCTCGAGCGGGCGACGAAGTACACGCCGGCGTTGACCATCGTCGCCGCGTGGATCAGCGCGCTGACCGGTGTCGGGCCTTCCATCGCGTCGGGCAGCCAGACGTGCAACGGGAACTGGGCGCTCTTGCCCATCGCGCCCATGAACAGCAGCAGCGCGATGCCGTTCATCATCCACGGCTCGATCGCGCCGCCCTGCAGCGCCGCCGGCAGCAGCTCGAACACCTCTCCGAAGTTGAGCGTGCCCACCGTCGTCCAGACGGCCATGATGCCGAGCGCGAAGCCAAAGTCACCGACTCGGTTGACGAGGAAGGCCTTCTTGGCTGCCAGCGCTGCCGTCCGGCGCTCGTACCAATAGCCGATCAGCAGGAAGCTCGAGAGCCCGACCAGCTCCCACGCCGCGAAGAGCAGCAGGAAGTTGTCCGCCAGCACGAGCAGCAACATGCTGAACATGAACAGGTTGAGGTAGGCGAAGAAGCGCCAGCGCCCGGGCTCGTGGGCCATGTAGCCGATCGAGTAGACGTGGACGAGCATGCCCACGCTGGTGACCACGATCAGCATCACCGCCGTCAGGTTGTCGACCAGGAAGTTGAAGCTGACCGTGAAGTCGCCGGCGGGGATCCACTCGTAGAGCGTGAAGCGCAGGCCTTCGTCGTAGGCGTCCAGGAAGAGCGCCTGGTAGACGATGAACATGGCGATCAGCCAGGTCACGACGATGATCGGCACGGCGATGATCCACGCCCGGCTGTACAGCCGCCGGCCGACGAGGCCGGTGACGGCGAAGCCGAGCAGCGGCAGGCCGAGCAGCGCGAGGACAAGCCATTGGTCGAACGAGAAGGCGGGCATCGGCTACTCGCGCATGCTCGAGTACTCGTCGACGAGCGGCGTTCGGCGGTTGCGGTAGATGGCGATCACGATCGCCAGGCCGACTGTCGCCTCGGCGGCAGCGACCGCCATCACCAGCAGGGCGATAAGCGCCGCGTGTCCGGCCAGCGCCGGCGTGAAGGCACCGAAGGCGATGACCGCCAGGTTGACTGCGTTGAGCATCAGCTCGATCGACATCAGCATCGCGATCGCGTTTCGCCGAGCCAGGAAGCCGAACGTGCCGATCGCGAAGAGCAGCGCCGACAGGATCAGGTAAGCCTCGAGCGATTGGCTCACGGCCTGGGCTCCGGCGGCCGAATGCGCTCGAGGGTGGTCGTCTCGCGCTCACCGGGATCGGGCTCGTCCTCGCGCTTGGCCAGGAAGACGCCGCCGATGACCGCCGCCGTCAGCAGCACGGCGATGACCTGCAGGCTCAGCACGTAGAGCGGGGTGAACAGCAGGTAGGCCACGTCAATCGTGCCGATCCCGATCCGCTGGGCCTCCTTGCCCGGCCATTGCGTGCCGATGATGGACACGATCACCAGCAGGGCCAGCACGACCGCGGCCACGAAGCCGACCCACGCCTGGCGGTGGAACACGAGGCTCGCCGGCCCTGCCTTGGTCTGGGTGAGCATGATCGCGAACAGGATCAGCACGCTGATCGCGCCGATGTAGATCAGCACCTGCGCGGCGGCCACGATCACCGCCCCGGCGAGGACGTAGATGCCGGCCAGCGCGCCGAAGGCGACGATCATCGCCAGGCCCGAGCGGATGATGTCGCGACCGATGACCACGAACAGCGCCGCCGCGAGCATGATCCCGCCGAGCAGCAGGAAGATGAGGTCGTCCCAGGCCCAGCCCAGGATCGGGATGGTCGGCGGAATCCCCATCAGTGCCGGGCTTGGCTGCCGCTGCTGTCGGCCTGGCCACCGGCCTGCCCGCGGGCATGGTCGGCCGGCGAGCCCAGCCCCAGGCCGTTGCCATGCGCGTGGCCGTTGCCATGCGCGTGGCCGTGACCGTTGCCGCTGCCGTTGCCGGCGATGCCTGGCGGGAGCATCGGCAGCAGCCGGCCGGCGGGCAGGCTGCGGCCTTTCTCCTGGGCGCGCATCAGCCAGTCGCGCTCCTCGCGGATGAGCGTGCCCTCGGTAGTGCGATCCATGGCGCTGATCGCCAGCAGGTCGATCATCGGCTCCGAGCGGTCCTCGCGCGAGAGCTCGATATCGGGGCCGCAGCGCAGCGCGTCGTAGGGGCAGGCGTCGACGCAGATGCCGCACAGGATGCAGCGGCTCTCGTCGACGTCGTACTTCTCGAGCACGCGCGGCTTGGGCATCAACGCGCCCGTGGGGCACGTCTCCGCGCAGCGGCCGCACGAGACGCAGGGCGTGGTGTTTAGGCTCATATCGAGCGGTGTCGTGACCAGCGTGTCGAAGCCGGTCCGCATGAAGTCGTAGCAGGCCGCGCCGACGATCTCCTTGCACACGTTGGCACAGCGGCCGCAGTCGATGCAGCGCGACGGCTCGCGCAGGATGAAGGCGTGGCTGTCGTCACGGATGTAGTCGTGGTTGGTGCCGGTGAAGCGGTTCTCGGTCACGCTGCGGAACGAGTACGCGCCGCCGTTCTGGGGCTCGAGCGTCTTGAGCGTCGTGCCGTACTCGATACCCTGCCGTCGCAGATCGCAGTACCCGATCGCCTCGCAGGTGCACTGCAGGCAGCGCTTCGACTCGGCCATCGCCTCAGCTCTGGAGTACGGGATCTCGTACTCGACGTAGGACCGGTTGCGCAGCTCCGGCGCCATCGCCTTCAGCCGGTAGCGCGGCTCCTTCACCTCGCCGGTGTAGGGCACGATGGAGAGGAACTCGGGCTGTGGCTCGGCCAGCGTCTGGCGCGTCTTGATCTCATCGAGGTCGTGGCCCTTGAGGTAGGCGTCGATGGCGTATGCGGCACGCCGGCCCTCGGCCACCGCCTGGACGACGGTCGAGGCACCGATTCGCACGTCGCCCGTGCCGAAGACTCCCTTCCGGCCGGTGGCGAAGGTGACCGCGTCAGCGGCCAGTCGCCGGTTGCGCGTTGCGCTGAGGCCCTCCGCGCCACGCTCCAGCCAGTCGAGCTCCGGCCCCTGGCCAATGGCCAGCAGCACGCGGTCGCACTCGATCACGAACTCGGTGCCGGCGACCGGCTCTGGCCGCCGCCGGCCCGACTCGTCCGGCGCGCCGAGGGCCATGCGCTGGAACTCGACACCGGTCACGCGGTTGCGGTCGTCGGCGAGCACGCGCGTCGGCGCTGCCTGGAAGATCGCCCGCGCCCCCTCCTCGAGCATCTCGTGGACCTCGTTCGCGGCGGGCATGTCCTTCATGTCGCGGCGGTAGACGAGCGTCACCTCGGCCGCGCCCAGGCGGACGGAGGTGCGCGAGCAGTCCATCGAGGTGAAGCCGCCGCCGATGACCACCACGCGCTGGCCGGCGTGGTCGGGATAGGGCAGACCCAGCGTTGCCACGCGCAGGTACTCGAGGCCGTCGATCACGCCATCCGCGTCCTCGCCGGGGACGCCCAGCTTATTGGTGTTGTAGCAGCCGATGGCCACGCAGACCGCGTCGAAGCCCTGGTTCTGGAGGTCGTCGACCGTGAAATCGCGGCCCAGCGCGGCATTGGTCATGACCTTGACGCCGAGCTCGGTGACGGCCTGGTACTCGCCTTCGAGGACCTCGACCTTGGGCAGGCGGTACTGCGGGATGCCGTAGCGGAGCATGCCGCCGGGGGCGGGGTCGCGCTCGAAGACGGTCACCTCGTGACCGGCGATGGCCAGGTAGTAGGCCGTCGACATGCCCGTCGGGCCGGAGCCGATGACGGCCACGCGGCGGCCGCTGGCCGGCTGAATCTCGAACGGCACGGGCGCCTTGGTGCCATCCGCTTGGGCCTTCAGCACCTGGTCGCCGGCGTAGCGGTGGCTGTCCCGAATGGCGATCGCCTCCTCGACCTCGTCGCGTCGGCAGTGCTCCTCGCACGGGGCGGGGCAGACCCGGCCGAGCACGCTCGGGAAGGGGATCGTTCGCTTGAAGATGCGCGCCGACTCGAGCCAGTTGCCTTCCGTGTTGGCCTTCAGGAAGCCCGGGATGTCGATATGGCTGGGGCATTTGTTCTGGCACGGTGGCAGGCAGTACGCGTTGTGGTCGCTGAAGATCAGCTCGAGGTTGGTCTTGCGGATCTGGCGCAGCCGCGGCGTCTGGGTGCGCACGACCATCTCCGGCTCGGCCGTGCGCGAGCATGAGATTGGCGGCGCATCCTCGCCCTCCACCTCGACGACGCACATCCGACAGGCGCCGAAGCCGGGCAGCTTGGGCTCGTAGCACAGCGTCGGGACGTCGATGCCGTTGTCACGGCAGATCTCGAGGATCGTCTGGCCCTCGCGGCCGGTGTATTGGCGACCGTCGACCTCGATCGTGAAGGTCGGCGTGACCTGCGGTCGCTGGGGCGACGGGGTCTCGAGCCAGCGCTCGGCCACGGCGTCCGGTGCGTCGTCAGCGGTGCGCTGGAGGGTGTCGGTCATGCGGTCAGTCGGTGCTCCGCTCTACGTGGCCGGCTGAGCAGACATTGTCGGCTGGGCAGTCAGCTGGGCGCAGACGCCGGCTGGGCAGGTTCGCCGAACGAAGTGGTCCTCGAATTCCTGGGCGAAGTATCGCATCCCGCTCAGGAAGGGGTTCGGTGCCAGCCGCTCCAGGCCGCACATGCCGCCGTCGCGCACGTCCGCCGCCAGGTCGAGCAGCAGCTGCGGGTCGGTCGGTCGGGCCAGGCCCTCGGTGGCGCGCTGGCCAATCTCGTACATCCGCCTGACGCCGATGCGGCAGGGAATGGTCTTGCCGCACGACTCGTCAGAGAGGAAGCGCTGGAGCAGGGTAGCCATCTCGAACAGGCAGACGCCATCGTCGAGGGCGACGATCGTGCCCGAGCCCATGACGGCGCCGGCAGCCTCGAGCTGGCGTGCGGCGTACGCGATGTCGTTGTCGCCCGCCGGCAGCAGGCCACCGGTGGGGCCGCCGACGAGCAGCGCCTTCAGCCGTCCGCCCTTTCGCGCGCCGCCACATATGTCATTCACGATCGTGCGCAGGGACGTGCCCGTGGGCAGCTCGAGGATCCCCGGCCGGGCGACCGCGCCGGTGACCTGGACGAGGGTGGTGCCCGGCATCGCCGCGTCACCAATGCCGGCAAAGGCGGCCGGTCCGTTGGCCACGATCCATGGCACGGCAGCCAGGGTCTCGACGTTGTTGACCACCGTTGGCCGGCCCCACAGCCCTTTCTGGGCCGGGAAGGGCGGCCGCTGCTCGGGCTGGGCTCGCTTGTTCTCGATGGCCCGAAGCAGGACGGTCTCCTCGCCGACGACGAAGCCGCCGGGCAGGCCGACCACCTCGACCTTCAGGTCGAAGCCGCTGCCCAGCGCGTCGGGCCCCAGGAAGCCAGCCTCCTCGGCCGCGGCGATGGCCGCGCGCAGCCGCCGGATGGCCGCCTCGGCGCTGGCCTTGACGGCGACGATCGCCCGCCGCGCGCCGATGGCATAGGCGGCGATGGCCACGCCCTCGAGCACCAGGTGTGGGTCGCGCTCGAGCAGCAGCCGGTCCAGTTGCGCGCCCGGGTCGGCCTCGAAGCCGTTGGCCACGAGGTAGCGCTCCTCGGCCGGCGTGTCGGCCGCGGCGCGCCACTTGTCTGCGGTCGCGTGCGCTGCTCCGCCGCGGCCGCGCAGCCCGGCGTCGGCGACCATGCGCAGGACCTGTTGCGGGCTGGCGGTCGTGCCGACCTGCCGCCACGCTGCCCAGGCGCCGTTCTGCTCCGCCTCCGCGGCGGGCCCGTCAGGATCGTATCGTCCAACCCGGCCGAGCAGGATCGACGGCGCGTCGCGCTTCCCGGACAGAACCTCCATCAGGCGCTGGCCGCCGGCTGCGCCTTGGCACGCAGGTCGCGCGCCAGCGCGCCAGCCGCCGCGGCCGTCATGGCCGGCTGCAGCTGGCCATTGATCGCCAGCCGCGGCCCGTCGGTGCTCTCGCCGCCGCAGTCGATGCTCGACAGGCGGACGGTGCCGTCAGGGCTCACCCCGCCGACCTGTGTCGCGAGCGCGTCCTCGAGCGCGCGCCGGAGCGCGCCGCCGCCCAGGGCGAGGCAGCTCGGGCAGCGGCAGATGCTGATCTCGGTCGGCCAGCCAGGCTCGAAGCGCAGGCTCGGATACGAGGTGGCGATGCCGTAGATCTCGCTGTACCACGCGCCCGTGGCGTGGCTGATGTGCTGCAGCCCGGCCACCGGCAGATGGCCGTACTCGTCCTGCGTGCGCTGCAGGATGCGCAGCAGGCGGCGCGGGTCGTAATCCTCGTCGACCAGGATCTGCTCGAGCGGCCCGAGATCAATCGGCAGCCAGGCACGGAACGTTCGATCCGGCACCGGCCGCCCGGACCGGCGCAGCGCCGACTCCTCGCGTCGCTCGGCATATTGCTCGGGCGGCCCCCAATGGACGTGCATGCGGTTCTTGGTGTCCACGCCGCCCATGTCGATGATCTCGATCGGGCAGGCCATCGCGCACTGGAAGCAGGTCTCGCACTTCAGGTTGCCGATCTCGTCGTAGAGCAGGATCAGGCGACCGCGATGACGGGGTGAGACGTCCGTCCGCTGCTCCGGGTACTGGACGGTGACCTTTGGCTGGAAGAAGCGGACAAGGCCGGTCAGCATGCCCTTGGCGATGCCCAGGCCGGGCACGCGGCTGGTCAGGCTCATGTTCCTCCTCCGCAGTCGGCCTGCGGCCGCTGCTGCGCGCAAAGCGCCCGCGTCCCGGCGTATCGCCGAGCTGCGGTCGTTGCTTGCCTCATGCTCGCGCCAGCTCCTGCACGATCAGGATCGCGCCGGCAGTCAGGAAGATGTTGAGCAGCGCGATCTCGACCAGCCACTTCCAGGCCCAGCCCATCAGCTGGTCGATGCGCACCCGCGGCAGCGTGCCGCGCATCCAGACGAAGACGAAGGCCAGGGTGAAGGTCTTGCCCGTGAACCAGAACAGCCCGGCCACGACCTCGAACGCCATGTATGCCCACAGCCCGATGGCGGCGCCAACGATGACGTTGAACAGGATGAAGGCCACGACGAGTGACTTGATCCAGCCCCAATGGCTGAAGAGCATGCCCACCACCAGCGTCAGGCCGAGAATGGCCAGCGGCACGCCAAGGGCCACCAGGAAGAGCAGGCCCATGCCCAGCCCGCCGGGGTCGATCGCCGCCGCGTTGATGCTGATGTTCAGGAAATCGAGCAGCGGCGCGATGTCGAGCGGTGCGTTCCAGCCGCCCAGGAACAGGACCACCGTCAGCGCCGACAGGATGAACACGCTGACGTACTCGGCGAAGAAGAAGAAGCCGAAGCGCATGCCGCTGTACTCGGTCGCGAAGCCGGCCACGATCTCGCTGTCCGCCTCGGTCAGGTCGAATGGGGCGCGGTTGCCCTCGGCGGTCGCGGCGATGAAGAAGATCAGGAACGCGAGCGGCTGCTGGAAGACGTACCAGTTCCAGAAGTTGCCGCTCTGGTTGATCACGATCTGGTTGAGGCTGAGCGTGCCGGCGAGCATGATGACGCCGACCGGCGCGAGCAGCAGCGGCAGCTCGTAGCTGATCACCTGGGCCGTCGCGCGCAGCGCACCGAGCAGCGAGTACTTGTTGAAGCTCGCCCAGCCGCCCATCATCAGCCCGACCACAGACAGTCCTGCGATGGCGAAGAAGTAGAGCAGGCCGATGTTCATGTCGAGGCCGACCAGGCCGGGAGCGAAGGGGATGACCAGCAGCGCCAGCACCGCCGCGAGGTAGGTCACGACTGGCGCCCAGGTGAAGACGATGGGATCGGCACCGGTGGGCGTGTAGTCCTCCTTGACGAGCACCTTCAGCCCGTGGACGACGGACGACAGCGTGCCCCACGGCCCGATCCGGTTGGGCCCGACGCGCAAGTTGATGAAGGCGATGATCTTCATCTCCATGAAGATGATCACGAAGGCCGTGGGCACGGTGAACAGCAGGATCGCCGTGGCGGCCAGCAGGAAGCGGACGACGTCGATGTTGTCGCCCACGAGCTGCCCGCCGATCCCGAGCAGCCACGGCAGCAGGCCGCTCGCCCAGCCGATCAGCAGCAGGACCGGCAGCGCGATCATCAGCGCCAGCAGCGGCAGGATGATCTTGCCGGCCAGCGTCAGCCGGCCCCACGGGCGAGTGATGACGCTCACGCGGCAGCCTCCGGCTGCGTGGACGTGCTCGCAAGCGAGGGAAGATGTCTCACTTGTCGATGCCGCCCATGACGGGATCGAGGCTGGCCATGATGGCCATCGTGTCGGCGATCAGATTGCCCGGCATCACCAGGCCCACGACCTGCAGGTTGAAGAACGAGGGGTCGTGGATGCGCAGCCGGAACGGCTGGTCGGAGCCGTCGCTCATGGCGTAGCAGGCGTACTGGCCGCGCGGGCTCTCGACGGCAATGAACGCCCGCGCCGGCGGGATGCGGATCATGCGCGGGATCTTGGCCATCACCGGGCCGTCGGGCATGTCGTGCAGCACCTGGTCGATGATGCGCATGCTCTCGCGGACCTCGTCGACGTGCAGCAGGTAGCGCGCGTACGAGTCGCCTTCGGTCCGAGTCGGGACGTCAAACTCGAGCTCCGGATAGACGCTGTACGGATGAGCGCGCCGGACGTCGTAGGGCACGCCCGTAGCACGCAGCACCGGCCCGCTGCACAGGGTCCGTAGGGCGGTCTCGCGGTCGATCACCCCCAGCCCGCGAGTGCGGCGAACGAAGATCTCGTTCTCGTTGAGCAGCTTCGTGGTCGTCTCTATCTGCTTGCCGGCGTGGCCCATCCAGTCGCCCAGGCGCGACATGAAGTCATGGGTCAGGTCGCCATTCACGCCGCCGATGCGCAGGTAGTTGAAGAGCAGCCGCTGGCCGGTCAAGGCGGCGAGCATCTCGACGATCTCGTCGCGTTCGATGAAGCCGTAGAGGATGGGCGTCAGGCCGCCCAGGTCGAGCGCGAGCCAGCCCATGAACAGCGAGTGGCTGGCGATCCGGTTCAGCTCCCAGGCGAGCACGCGGATGTACTCCGCACGGCGCGGGACCTTGAGGTCGAGCAGCTTCTCGGCGGCCAGCACGGGCATCGCCTCAGAGAACATCGAGGCGACGTACTCGAGCGGATCGCAGTTGCTGATCGCGTGGTGCCAGTCGCCGTTCTCGCAGATCTTCTCCACGCCGCGATGGAGGTAGCCGAGCACCGGATCCAGGTCGACCACGCGCTCGCCGTCGATCTTGAGCACGACGCGCAGGACGCCGTGGGTCGAGGGGTGCTGCGGCCCCAGGTTGAGCAGCATCTCGCCATCGCGCAGGTGGTAGAACTCCGCCTCCCGCTCAGTCCGCGGCGGATACGGCGGAACGGCGTCGAAGATCGTCGCCGGCATGTCGACCCAGATGTCGGGATCGTCCAGCGAGCGGACGGTGCGCGGCTCGGTGGCGGTCATTGGCGCGGCCCCCTGTCCGGCGCCAGCGAGTCCTTCGCGTCGCGCAGCACCGGCTGGCGCAGCTGCTCGGCCGGCTGGTGCGTCTGCTCCATGTGGCGGAAGCCCTCACCCGGCGACCGGGCAGCGTCGTCGGGCAGCAGGAAGTCCTTGCGCAGCGGGAAGCTGGTGTAATCGGGCGGCATGTAGATCCGGCGCAGGTCGCGGTTGCCTTCGAAGATGATGCCGAACATGTCGTAGGCCTCGCGCTCGGCCCAGTCCGCGCCGTTCCACAGGAAGGTCACCGATGGCACCCGCGGATCGTCGCGCGACAGGCCGTCGACGATCACGCGCAGCCAATCAGGCGACTGTGCCGACCAGAGGTGGTAGACGACCCACATCTCGCTGCC
Organism: Candidatus Limnocylindrales bacterium; assembly: GCA_035553915.1. GTDB lineage: Bacteria > Chloroflexota > Limnocylindria > Limnocylindrales > CSP1-4 > JALYGJ01. Next base: position 20,665 of record DATMJK010000093.1, read on the forward strand.
GGTATCCACCCCCGCCAGGTCGGCGAGGACCTTGAAGTCCAGCTCGGGGTCGTCGTGCAGCGTGCGCATGACGGTCGTCACGCTGGCCGCGCCGATGCGCATCTCGGTCGTGTCGAGACGCTGGTTGATGGGCCCGCGCAGGTCGTCAGCGAAGGTCCGCTCGATGCGGCGGCGAAGTCGAGGATCCATGCCTGCGCCTCAGACCCCGAGCGGCACCGTGGGACCGACGGCGCGCTCCTCCCAGTGGCCGCGACGCTCGAGGATCAGCTGCTGCAGCTTCATCATCCCGTAGATCAGGCCCTCCGGCCGTGGCGGACAGCCGGGCACGTAGACATCCACCGGCATGATCCGATCGATACCCTCGACCGTCGAGTAGGAGCGCTTGTAGCGTCCGCCGCTGGTCGTGCAGTCGCCCATCGCAACGCACCACTTGGGCTCGGGCATCTGCTCCCACAGACGCAGGAAAGGCCCGGCCATCTTGGTCGTCAGCGTGCCGGCGGCGATGAGCACGTCAGCCTGGCGCGGGCTGGCCCGGAAGGGGAACATGTTGAAGCGGTCCATGTCGTTCATCGGCGTGGCGGCTGACATCATCTCGATCGCGCAGCAGGCCAGGCCGGAGAGCAGCGGCCAGAGGCTGTTCGCACGCAGCAGGTCGAGCACGTAGTCGGCCTTGGTCGGGATGAGGGTCAGCGCCCCCCATCGGCCGTTGTCGCCCTTGTCCATCAGCTCCAGCTCGCGCAGGTGCGTGATCTGTGACGGGGCACCCCCGCCATAAGCCAGCGGGTTGGCTGCCTTCCAGAGCGAGTTCTCGACGACGATCGGCTCTGTGACGGCATCCTCGTCGCGCGCGGCCAGCGCCACCTCCTCGTTGCTCGGCTGGTCGGATGGCATCTGGATCGGCTCGTCGCCAGCCTCGCGGCGATCGTTCACTTCCACGTCAGGACTCCCTTGCGCCACGCATACCCGAGCCCGATGAGCAGGATGACCACGAAGAGCAGCACGGCCAGGAAGCCGCCGAGCAGCACGTCGCGGAAGACCAGCGCCCAGAGGTAGATGAAGATGACCTCGATGTCGAAGGCGACGAATAACAGCGCATAGATGTAGAACGACAGCCCCGTGCGGCCCCAGGTATAGCCAAAGGTATCGATGCCCGATTCGTAGGGCAGTCCCTTGTGCCGGTCCCCCTTTGTGCGGTGGCTCAGCAGCCAGGCCGCCCCGATCGTCATCAGCACGAAGGTCGTGCCCGCGAAGCCGAAGCCGAGCACATACCAGAGTCCGGTAGTCAAGCGTGCCTCATAGGCGCCACGGCCCGCGGTTCTCCGAAATTGGGGTCGATCTGGGCCGGACCGCAGCTTGGCGCCATTCTACGTCAGCCACGCTCGGGGGCAGCGCGGCCGGGGCCGTCAGCGCCGTCACGGGCGCCTCGCAGCAGCAGCCGCACGCCCGGCCCCACGAGGGTGTGCGCGCCGAGCACGATCGGTCGGTCACTCTCGGCTGCGGAGATGGTCAGCGCGCGCAGCCACGGATCTGCTACGAGCTCCGGCTGCAGCAGGTCGCTGGCGTATCGGTCTGCCGCCGCCGGCCAGCCGCTCTCGTCGGGTCCCAGGCGATGGGCGAGCAGGACGCGCGAGTCGAGGATCGCGCCATCAGCCAGCTCACCCACGACCTCGCCCAGGCTGGATGGCCCGCGCGCATCGAGCAGCAGGCCCAGCGTCGCCCGCGGCGGGCGCGGCGGCCGTCGACCGGCCGGCTCGCCGATGGCCAGCGGCGTCGCAGCGCGCAGTCCGCGCTCCTCGGCCAGCAGGCGCACGCGGCAGCGGACGTTGCGCTCGAGCCAGCGCAGCGTCGTAGAGCCGGCACGGCCGAACAACATCAGCTCCGCGTACGCGTCGCCGGCGAGCGCGCGCAGCTCGGCCAGGCGCGGGATCGCCAGGCCGTGCTCGGCGACTATTGTCCGCGTCCAGCTCGGGGCACCGGGCGCCAGCGCCCACAGCGCGATGTCCTGGGGAGTGTCGATGTCGAGCGCCAGCCGGTCACGTCCGGACAGCTCCCCGACTGAGAAGGCGGCGCGCTCCTCGAGCCAGCGCGGCAGCGCGTTGTCGCTGGGCAGCGGCGGCACGCCGGTCAGGACGGCCGCGTCCGAGATGGCACACACGTCCGACGAGTAGCGGTTGTTGGTCAGGCCGTGGCGGCCGCCGCCCGCCGCGACATCGATCAGCCGGCGCGCATCGGCCACAGAGAGGCGCGGCACGGCACCGCTGCCCAGCACGACGATGCCGCCGCCGCGCGGCGCGGCGTCGGCCAAGCGCTCCCCGAAGGAGCCTGCGGCGCCGTGGACGAAGACGACCTTGGCCCCGAGGCGCCCGAACAGTCCTGCCTGCTGCTCGGCCAGCCTGAGGCGGGCCTCGGCCAGCAGCCGCGCGAGTGGCGCATCGTCGGCCCTCGTCGGACGGTGGAAGATGAGGACGCGCGGGCCGGCCATCAGTCGGCCGAGTCTAGACGCGGGGAGTGCAGTGGCCAAGCACGTGCGGGCATACATCGGCCTGGGAGGCAACGTCGGCGACGTCGCGGCCAACCTGCGCAACGCGGTCCGGGCGCTGGCGGCGCTGCCCGGGGTGCGGCTGCACGCGGTCTCGCCGCTCTACCGCACGCGTCCGGTCGGCGTGCGGGACCAGCCGGCCTTCCTCAACGCCGTCGTCGCGCTGGATGTGCCGGCCGGACCGGATGCCGAGACAGGCGCGCTCGCCCTGCTCGGTGCGCTGAAGCAGCTCGAGCAGGCGATCGGTCGCCGGCACGGGCAGCGCTGGGGGCCGCGTGAGATCGACCTCGACCTGCTCGTCTTCGGTCGCCACGCCATGGCGCTCGAGCGCCCGGACGGGCGCTGGCTGGAGGTGCCACATCCGCAGATGCGCGAGCGGCTGTTCGTGCTCGTGCCGCTGGCCGACCTCGCGCCGGGGCTGCGGCCACCCGGCTGGGGCGAGACGGTCACGAGCGCGCTGCGAAGGCAGCGGCAGCAACCTGATGCAGAAACGGCTGTTCGAAGGGTCGGCAGGCTGCTAATGTCTCGCCCCGAAGGGAGGTGTTCTAAGCAAAATGCGTGAACGACCTACGGGCATAACCATTCTGGCCATCCTGGCGGCCATCTCGGGCGTGCTTTCGCTGCTCGGCGGCTTGGCACTGTTCGGCCTCGGCGGCCTCGGACTTGGGGCCGGCAGCGCTGCGCTGGCGGGCCTGGCCACGATCTCAGGCGTGGTCCTGTTGGCACTGGGCATCGCCTACCTGGCGCTGGCCTACGGCTTCTGGACGCTCAAGCCCTGGGCGTGGATGCTGGGCGTGGCCCTGGCGGTCATCTCGATCGCGTGGACCGTCCTCAACGCGGTCATGTCGGGCGACATCGTCGCCGGCCTGACGGGCGGCATCATCAGCATCGTCATCTCGGCGATCATCCTGTACTACCTGTTCCAGCCGAACGTCAAGGCGGCTTTCGGGCGGAGCTGAGCCTCAGTCCGTCATCGGACACGAGACAGAACGAAGGGCGGCCGAAAGGCCGCCCTTCAGCTTTGGCGGGCTGGCTACAGCCGGACGGCCGGTGGGCGGTCGCGGTCGAACATGTGGACGGTGTCCACGAAGCGGACCTGCTTGGTCTGGTAGCCCATGACGAGCGAGTGGGTACGCGCACCGCCGCCGAAGAAGCGCACGCCCTGGAGCAGGTCGCCCTCGGTCACGCCAGTCGCCGAGAAGACCAGGTTCTCGCCCGGCGCAAGGTCAATCGTCGAGTAGACGCGTTCCTCGTCAGAGCCGCCCGCCCGCATCCGCTCGGCGCGCTCGCGCTCCTCGTCGTTGCGGAAACGGAAGCGGGCCTGGATCTCGCCCCCGAGGCAGCGCAGCGCAGCTGCCGTGATCACTCCCTCCGGCGCGCCACCTATACCCATGACGGCGTGCACGCCGGTCCCGCTGACCGCACAGGAGATGGCGGCCGAAAGGTCGCCGTCGGAGATGAGCTTGATTCGCGCGCCGGTGGCGCGGACGTCCTCGATCAGCTGCGCGTGCCGCTCGCGGTCGAGGATGACGACGGTCAGGTCAGGCACGCGCCGCCCGAGCGCCTCGGCGATGCGGCGCATGTTCTCAGCCGCCGGCAGCCGGATGTCGACGTGGCCGGCGACCACCGGCCCGACGCACAGCTTGTCCATGTAGGTGTCGGGAGCGTTGAGCAGGCCGCCCCGCTCCGAGGCGGCCATGACCGTGATCGCGTTGGCCAGGCCCATCGCGACCAGGTTGGTGCCCTCGAGCGGGTCGACCGCGATGTCGACCGCGGGCTGGTCGGTCGCACCGGCGCCGACTCGCTCGCCGATGTAGAGCATCGGTGCCTCGTCACGCTCGCCCTCGCCGATGACGATCGTGCCCTGCACCTCGACTTCGTCGAGCTGCCGGCGCATGGCTTCGGTGGCCGCCTGGTCGGCGCCGTTGCGGTCGCCGCGGCCCATGAAGCGCGCCGAGGCGATCGCTGCCGCCTCC
>DATMJK010000094.1:0-9571 GCA_035553915.1 Candidatus Limnocylindrales bacterium
ACCGTGCTGCGCAACGTCACACTCGCGCCGCGCAAGGTGCTGCGCATGCGCGAGGCCGAGGCCGATCAGCGCGCGACGGCCCTGCTCGAGCGCTTCGGCCTGGCCGACAAGCGCGACGAGTATCCCGACCGGCTGTCGGGCGGCCAGCAGCAGCGCGCGGCGATCGTGCGCGCGCTGGCCATGCAGCCCGACATCATGCTGCTCGACGAGATCACCGCCGCGCTCGACCCTGAGCTCGTGGCCGAGGTGCTGGACGTCATCCGCGAGCTGGCCGCCGGACAGGCGGTCGGGATACTCGTCGCGCTTGTCGGCCAGGCCAAAGCGCTCGAGCAGGGCCATCGCCCGCCCCTCGGCCTCAGCCTCCGGCAGCCGCAGGACCTTGCGCGGCGCGAGCGTCACGTTGCGCAGCACGGTCATGTGCGGGAACAGGTTGAACGACTGGAAGACGATGCCGATCCGGCGGCGGACGCGGTCGACGTCGATCCCCGGCGCGGTGATCTCCTGGCCCTCGATGACGATCCGCCCGGCATCGATCTCCTCGAGCAGGTTGATGCAGCGCAGCAGCGTCGACTTGCCCGAGCCCGACGCGCCGATCAGCGCCACGACCTCGTGCTCGGCGACGGTCAGGTCGATGCCGCGCAGCACCTCGAGCTGGCCGAACGATTTGCGCAGCCCCTCGACGACGAGGGCCTCGCTCGTCCGGCTCACCGGGGCGATCCGCCGAGCAACCGGCCGCGCCGCGCCGGGCCTGAACCGAGTGCGCCGGCCAGCTGGCGGCTCCGGTCGCGCGCGACCAGGTAGTCGACCACGCGCGCCAGGGGGATCGTCAACACCAGGAAGATCAGCGCACAGACGATGTACGGCGTGAAGTTGAACGCGCCGCCGGCGATGATGCGCGTGCGCGAGAAGATCTCGACCACGCCGACGAATGACACGAGCGCGGTGTCCTTCTGCAGCCCGATGAAGTCGTTGAGCAGCGGCGGGATGACGCGCCTCACAGCCTGCGGCAGCACGACGTAGCGCAGCCCCTGGAAGCGGGACAGGCCGAGCGATCGGGCGGCCGCCTCCTGGCTGGCGTGCACGCCCTCGATGCCCGCGCGATAGACCTCGGCCACGTATGCCGACCAAACCAGCACCAACGCCACGACCGCCCAGGTGAACTGGTCATTCGGCAAGCCGGGCAGGCGCAGCCCGGGGACGCCCAGGGCGAGCACGAAGATGACCAGGATGCCGGGGATGGCACGGAAGAACTCGATGTAGCTAATCGCCATCAGGCGGAACGGGAAGAAGACCGGCCCGGGCAGGCTACGCATCACGGCCAGCAATAGTGCGAAGGCGAGGATGGTCACCTCTGCCAGCACGAACAGCTGCACGTTGACCCACAGCGCCTGGAGCAGCAGCGGCAGCGAGCGCATGCCCAGCTCGGGATCGAAGAAGGCGGCCTGGACGCGCTCCCATCCCGGCGCGTTGACAACGACGAAGCCGATGGCGCCGAACACGACCAACGTGCTCAGCGTGGCGATCATCACGCCATTGCTGCGCAGGCGCCCGAACAACCGCGACCCGCGACGGGCGTGCAGCTCGTCGCGGGTCGTGTGTGCCTCGCCGGTCACGTTGTGGCGCCAGCCGGGGACTAGGGCTCGAAGAAGCTGACCCCGAGCTGCTCACCGATGTTCTCGTCGTAGATGGTGTCGAGCGTGCCGTCTGCGCGCAGCTCGGCGAGCGCCCGATTGACGCAGTCGGTGAACGGGCTGTCCAGCTCGAGCACGAAGCCCACCTGGTCAACCTGCTGCTCGGTCGAGAAGGCGCCGACGATGGTGCCTTCCGGGTCGGGCGTGTCCCAGTCCTCAAGCTCAGCGTCGCGGATGTAGAAGGCGGTGCCCAGGTCGACGACGAGGCCGTCGATCTGGCCGTTCTCGAGCGCGACCTTGGCCGTCGCGTTGTCGGCGAAGACGGACGCCTGGGTGGTCGGCTGGATGACCTTCTCGATCAGCTCGAGGCTGGTCGTGTTGGACGCCGCGCCGAGGCGGTAGCCCTTGAGGCCGCTGATCGTGGTCTCGCTGGTGATGTCATTGCCGGTCATGGCCAGCAACGACTGGTTGGCATCGAAGTACGGGTCGCTGAAATCGACCGCGGCGGCACGCTCCGGCCGGATCGAGACCTGGGCGGCATGGAAGTCAAATGCCTTTGGCCCCGGTGCGAACGCGTTCTCGAAGGTGGTGTTCTCGAGCCAGCTGACCTGGTCGCGGCTGAAGCCGAGCTTTTCGGCGACCGCGTACGCCGTTGCGCCTTCAAGGCCCTCGCCGCTGTACGGGTTGCTGATCTGCCAGAAGGTCGCGTCAGCCGGCTGGCCCTCGTACATGGTCTCGGGATCGCCGCCCCACCACGGGGGGAAAGCCGGGTTGTCCGTGCTCAGCGTGAGCCGGCCGGCGTTCTTGAGCGCCGGGCTGTCCGGGCCACAGGCGATCGGCTCAGGGCTCGGGCTGGGCGACGGAGATGGCGGCGCGCCCGCGCCGCAGGCCGCCAGCACAACGGACAGCGACGCAGCACCGAGCAGTCGTCGAAGTGCCATCAAGAAAATCCTCCTCCTCGCGTTTGAGGCTCGAAGGATAGCGGAGCCTAGCGGTGGACGGCCGCGGCAATGATCGCGAGGATGCCGGTGAGGCCCATCGCGTAGAAGGTCAGCGCGGCGCCACCGACGGTGCCCGCGCTGATCAAGAAGCCGAGGCCGGTCGAGGCAAGGACCAGGCCGTAGCCTGCGACGAGCCACTTCGGCGCGCGCGGAGCGATCCACCATGCGATTACCGCGATGACGTGGCCAATCGTCGCCATGCCCAGAACGAACGCGTCGAGCCGCGAGCCGTATCCGGTATTGGCCAGCCACCAGCCGACGAGGAGCACGACGATGCCGAGGGCCGCGATGAGCAGGGCCAGGCCATTACGCGTCAATCAGACCGCCTTGAACTGTTCGAAGGGCTGCGAGCAGGTCGTGCAATGGTAGATCGCGCGGCACAGCGTCGGGCCGAAGGCGTTCTCGAGCGTCGTGTCGCGCGAGCCGCAGTAGGGGCACTCGGCGACGGGCAGGACAGGCAGCAGCCGGTCATCATCGAGCGCCGGACCCGGCGGCCCGAAACCACTGGCGCGCAGCCGGGCACGGCCCTCTGGCGTGATCCGCTCGCTCGTCCACGGCTCGGCATAGCTGATCTCCACGGCCACCTCATCGGCGAAGCCGGCCAGCCGCTGCTCGACCGACGCGCGCATGACGTCTATCGCGGGGCAGCCGATGAAGGTCGGCAGCAACTCGACTCGCACGTGACCAGCCGAGGCCTCGACCCGACCGACCACGCCCAGGTCGACGACCGAGATGGTCGGGATCTCAGGATCGTGGACGTCGTGCAGCGCCGCCCAGACGGCCGACTCGAGCGGGCGCGCGGTCGCCAGCGCGCTCACCATTCGACCCCCTCCTCCAGCCGCGCGACCGAGGTGAACTCACCCCACAGCCAGGCGAAGGCATCCGACGGCGGCCGATGATCCCGACCCTCCGCGGTCGGCGGTTCGACCGGTGGTGCGGGCAGGCGAAGCTTGGCCAGCGTCTCGGCGGCTGCCGAGGACCAGTGCCCGGCGAGCTGCGCCATCGGCGCGGCCAGGATGCCTGCCTCGACCAGCAGCTCCTCGCCGGCCAGCGGCGTGAAGACGCTCGGCGCATCCGGCGCGAGGCGCGAGAGCGCCTCGACGAGGCGCGCCCGCGGCTCCTCGCCGGCTTCGGCAAGTCGGCGCAGCCAGGCGTCGATGTGCATCAGGTGATAGCGCTCTTCGCGGCGGACCTTGGCCACGACCTCGCGCAGCGGCGTGAACGTCGACTCCTTGAGCGCCTCGAGGCGGACTGCGTCGGCTGTCTCGTACAGCCAGCGGCGCGCGATCGAGAATGCCCAGTCGGAGCGCGCGTGGTCAACCAGCATGGCGTGCCGGTACTCGTCGGCCTCGCGCCCAAAGGCCAGCCGATCGGCCCCGTCGCCGGTCAGCTGGGCGAGCATCTCGTAGAACAGCCGCGCATGGCCGATCTCGTCCTGCGCGATCGAGCTGAAGGCCACGTCCTCCTCGAGCATCGGCGCGATGCCGGTCCATTCTGAATCCCAGAAGCCGATCACGAACTCGTCGTCAGCCATCGTCAACAGCAGCCCGGCCAGCGCGTCCCGGGCGTTGGGCTCGAGGTCGCGTCGGTCGAAGCGCGGCAGGTCAGGCTCGAGGACCTGTCGTGTCGGACGGCGGAGCTCAGTCGACATCGGTCCCCTTCTCAGTCGCAGCGCGCCGCTTGGCGACCTCCAGCTTGTCGCGCATCACGTAGCCGCCCGGCTTCTTGAACGACCGGTCGAGCGGCGGCTGGAGCAGATCCGGATCGGACAGGTCGGTGATCTGGCCGCGCGGCACGATCCACAGGCGGACGCTCTCGTTGCGCCGGCTGTACATCTCGCGCGCGTAGTGCGTGGCCAGCTCGACGTCCGGCGCCACGACGTTGCCCGCGTGGCGCATCGGGTCGCCGTCCTTCTCTTGGCGGAAGATTTCGAAGACGTCCGTCCGGGCGCCCCTGCCCAAGCGACCGATCTCCTCGTGGCGTCCCGCGGCGGGCACGGCTCCCGCCCGGCCCGCCGCCGGCGCGCCGCCAGGCTGGCTGAGCGGCCCGGTCGGGCGATCAGCGCTCACGAGCGGATGTGCTTCGTGGCGATGCACAGCGGCACCTGCTCCCGCCGATGGCGCGCCCACTCAATGTCGTGGCTGATCTCGATGTCCAGCTCGAGCATGCGACGCGCTGAGCGCCGCCGGCCGACTGACGCGATGGCTGCGCGCGCGACCTTGAGAATCGCCTTCATGGCCTGCTCCTGTGGTGTGCTGCTCAGGCGGCCGCGGCCGGCGCGGCCAGGATCGTCCGGCGGACCCACTCCGTGTCGTCCCAGCTGGCGCGCCGGAAGGATAGCCGCTCCTGCGACTTGGGCCCGTTGTTCGTCACGACCGTGCGCAGCTCCTGCCAGTCAGGCTCGCTGTAGCGCCATTCACCGCTGGCTTCGTCGAGGCGCAGCTCCGGATCAGGCGGGTACAGCCCGATCTCCCACAGCCGCGGCACGTAGGTCGACAGGAACTCCTGGCGCAGCTGCTCGCCGGTCTTCTCCTTGATCCGCCAGTAGAGGTCGCGGTCCTTGGCCGGATCCGTGCGCGGGCCGTGCATCTGCATCAGCGGGCCCCACCAGCGATCCAGCGCGTCTTGGACCATCTCGCGCTGCTTCTGGCTGCCGTTCATCATCGTCACGACCACGTCACGGCCGTGCATGATGTGGACCGATTCCTCCCAGCAGATCTTCTTCATCGTTCGTGCGTACGGGCCATAGGACGAGTCGCGCAGGGCCTGCTGGGCGACGATCGCCGCCGCGTCGACGAGCCAGGCGATGATGCCCACGTCGCCCCACGACTTCGTCGGGTAGTGGAACACGTTGTGGAACTTCGTCTTGCCGTCGAGCAGGTCGGTGATCATCTGCTCGCGCGGCTTGCCGAGATCCTCAGCCACGCGGTAGAGCAGCTGCGCGTGGCCGACCTCGTCCTGTACCTTGGCGGTCAGGGCAAGCTTCCGCTTGAGCGTGGGCGCGCGCATGATCCACTCGCGCTCTGGCAGCACGCCCATCAGCTCCGAGTTGGCGTGCATCTCGACGAAACGCAGCACGCCCGTCCGGTACTCGTCCGGCATCCAGTCGCGTGCCTCCACCTTGAGGCCGGCATGGACGTGCTCGACGAAGGCGCCGTAGCGCTCGTCCGGCGTCAGGTCAGGGTCCGCGAAGACGGGCGTCGGACGCTCCTCGGGGGTCAGGACGGGCGCCAGGGAGATCGGGTCGGTCATGAATCGGTCCTTTCGCGGCTGGATCCGGGCGCGCCACAGGTCAGCGCGCGGATGAACAGGTCGGCGTGGTGGTCGGCGATCTCCTGGGCGGTCAGAGGACCGTCCGGCCGGTACCAGGTGGCGATGCCATTCAGCGCGGTCAGGATCGCCGTAGCGGTCAGCCGCGGATCGACCGGCGAGAACGTGCCGGCGGCGATGCCCCGGCCGATGGCCTGGCGGAACAGCGCCTCGTAGGCATCGCGCCGGGCGGCCATCTGGGCGCGCCGCTCGTCTGACAGGAAGCGCCACTCGTGCAGGAAGACCGCGGCGTCGCGCTGGCTGCTGGTAACGACCTCCACGTGAGCACGGATCATCGCGCGCAGCCGGGCCGGGGCGGAAGGGGCAGCAGGCGCACCCGGGTCGGTCGCCAGCGGGCCGACCTCGGCGTTGAAGCGATCGGCGGCCCGCGACACGATCGACCAGAGAACGTCCTCCTTCGAGGCAACGTGGGCGTACAGGCTGCCGCCCTGGATGTTGAGCGCCTGGGCGATATCGCGGACGCTCGTCGCGGCGTAGCCGCGCTCGCGGAAGAGCGCCGACGCGGCGTCCTCGATCTGCTGGCGGCGGGTCGTCTCGATGGCCATCCCGCGGAGTCTAACTAACGATTGTTAGGCGCGTCAAGCACCGGGGCTGCGGACGGTCGGCTCCGCGCGGCGGTCCGTTCGTGTCGTGTGGTCCGCGGCGGATGTGACATGTGGCCCGCGCACAACCCACCCAGAGGGCGTAATGTGCCCGCGTTCGGCCGCTCGTGAGGCCGGCTAGGCCGCCCATGTCCGCGTTCCGGGCATGGCCGGCGAAACAGCCGCAGAGCAGGCCACGGTAGGAGGACTACGTTTATGACCGGACGGACCCGGTTGCTCCGCATCCTTGCACCTGCGATCGGGCTGATGCTCGTCGTCGCCTGCACCACCACGCCTCCCGCCGGCAGCCCGACCCCGGGCGCGACCGGCGTGGCCTCGCCCCCAGCGACGCCCGTCGCGGGTGGCGAGGTCGAGATCTTTAGCTGGTGGACCGCCGGCGGCGAGGCTGATGGCCTAAACGCGATGTTCGGGGTCTTCGAGTCGGAGTACCCGCAGTACGAGCTCGTCAACGCAGCGGTCGCCGGTGGCGCAGGCACGAACGCCCGCGCGGTGCTGGCCACCCGGCTGCAGCAGAACGATCCGCCTGAGTCGTGGCAGGGCCACGCCGGGCAGGAGCTGATCGGCACGTACGTCGCTGCCGACCAGCTCGAGCCGCTCAACTTCCTGTTCGAGGAAGAGGGCTGGATGGACGTCATGCCCGAGGCGCTGATCCCCCAGATCTCGCACGACGGCAACATCTACTCGGTACCGGTGAACATCCATCGGGCCAACGTGATGTGGTTCATTCCGGCGAAGCTGACCGAGTGGGACGTCCAGGCGCCAACGACGTGGGACGAGTTCCTGGCCACTGCTGAGACGCTGCGCGAAGCAGGCGTCACGCCGCTGGCGATGGGCGAGCAGTGGACTAGCCTCCACCTGCTCGAGACCGTCCTGCTCGGCGAGCTCGGAGCAGATGGCTATGCCGCCCTGTGGGACGGCAGCAGTGACTGGAGCAGCGCCGAGGTGACCTCGGCCCTCGAGACGTTCGATCAGGTGCTTGGCTACACCAACGCCGATTCGTCGACGCTCTCGTGGGACGCGGCCGCACAGCTCGTCGTCGACGGCGAGGCGGCCTTCACCATCATGGGCGACTGGGCAGAAGGCTACTTCGTCAGCAAGGACATGGATCCGGGCGCTGGCGACTTCGGCTGGGCACCCGCGCCGGGTAGCGTGGGCGTCTTCCAGTGGCTGTCAGACAGTTTCGTCCTGCCCAAGGGGGCGGGCAATCGTGAAGGCGCGCTTGCCTGGCTGAGGGTTGCCGGCTCGAAGGCCGGCCAGGATGCCTTCAACCCGGTCAAGGGCTCGATCCCGGCGCGCAGCGACGGCGATCGCAGCCTCTACGATGCCTATCTCCAGTCGGCCATGGACGACTGGGCAAGAGATGACCTCGCCGGGTCGCTGACCCACGGGGTGGTCGCCAGTGACGCCTGGAAGTCCGAGATCGATACCGCTCTCGGGCTCTTCCTGGGTGATCGCGACGTCGCAGCCTTCCAGACGGCGCTCGTTGATGCCTGCGCCAGCGCTGGTGCCTGCGGGGAGTAACCGAGCAACCAACGTGGGGCGGCACGGCGTGCAGATGCCGCGCCGCCTCACGCCACCAGACCGACCATGACCCTCGTGCGCGGGCTGCGGCGCCACTGGGTGGCCTTGGCCATGCTCAGCCCGTCCATCATCCTGGTCGGGATCTTCGTCTACGGCTTCATCGGCTGGTCGCTGCGCGTCTCGGTCAGCGAGTGGCAGGGCCTGCGGCCTGACTTCACCTTCGCCGGGCTGGACAACTTCGTCGCCCTGCTGAGTGACCGGCGCTTCCAGATCGACATGCGCAACACGGTCGTCTTCACGACCTTCTTCGTCGTCGGCGCTGTCGGGCTGGGTCTCCTGCTGGCCATCCTGATCGACCGGCGCGTGCCCGGCGAGACATTCTTCCGCAACGTCTTCCTGTTCCCGCTGGCGATCTCGCTGATCGTCACCGGCGTCGCCTGGCGGTGGCTGATGAACCCCGGCAGCGGCGAGCGATTGACCGGCCTCAACCTGCTCTTCGACATCTTCGGCCTGAACGCGCTGATCAGCGCCTGGCACACGTCTGATCCACCGTGGGGCATCGCCTTCGTCGCCCTGCCCGCCGTCTGGCAGATGTCCGGCTTCACAATGGCCCTCTTCCTGGGCGGGCTGCGCGCCATCCCAGACGAGCTCAAGGAGGCGGCTCGGGTCGATGGCGCCGGCGAGTTCCAGGTATACCGGCGGATCATCATCCCCCTGCTGAGGCCGGCGCTGTTGAGCGCGCTCATCATCCTGGGCCACCTGTCGCTCAAGGTCTTCGACCTGATCGTCGCGTTGAGCGGCAAGGACCTGCGCCTGGACGTGCCCGCGATCTACATGTGGACGACCACGTTCGACGCCCACAACTACGCCCGTGGCGCGTCGATCGGCATCTACCTGCTGCTCAGCGTTGCGATCCTGGTCGTTCCCTACCTGCTGTGGAGCCTGCGCCGGGAGACCGAGCTGTGACGGTCCCGCTGCCGCCGGCCGTCGCCCGCCGAAGGTTCCTGCCGCTGCGCCTGCCTACGGCGCGCCGTCGCGGCCGCTGGACGCTGGGCAACATGGTCGCGCTGGTTATCCTCTCGGCGTTCACGGTCTTCTTCCTGCTGCCCGTCGCGCTGATGCTCAACACCGGCCTCAAGCCGTTCGCCGACGTGAGCCTGGCGCGCATGTGGGAGCTGCCCTCGGGCATCTACCTCGACAACTTCCAGGCCGCGCTGGCGGCCCTCGGGCCGAACCTGGGCAACTCGATCGCGCTGGCCATCCCGGCGGCGGCGATCTCCTCGATGCTCGGCTCGATGAACGGCTACATCCTCTCGAAGTGGAGGTTCCGCGGCTCGGACGCGATCTTCACCGCCTTCCTCTTCGGGATGTTCATCCCCTACCAGAGCATCCTCATCCCACTCGTGTCGTTCATCAACCTCGTGCTGCCCGGCGGCGGACTGCCCGGATTGATCCTGGCCCATGTCGTCTACGGCATCCCGGTCAC
>DATMJK010000095.1:0-10531 GCA_035553915.1 Candidatus Limnocylindrales bacterium
GCGGCGGGCGCGCTGGCGGTGGCCAACTGCGCGCCCGAGGACGTGATCATCGATCCGGACATCGTCATCGGGGACGTGGTGTACGTCCGGTACTCCGAGGTGGGCGAGGTGCGCGAGCGGCTCCAGTCCAAGGTCGAGGAGTACGGCGAGAGCCTCGGAGAGGACTGTGCCGCGGGGCCAGCGCAGCTGCTGAACGATCTGAGCGGCGAGCCCGTGGGCCGGCTGCTGTGCCTGGAGGATCGCCTCTACGGAGGTACGGTCGTAGGCTGGTGGACGGACGAGCGGCTGAACCTGCTCGGCTCAGTGCTTCTCTACGAGGGCGACTTCGCGGACCTGCTGAACGTTCTCGACGTCGCCCAGGCCCGCCCCTGATCGTCTGGGCGCCGACGAAGCGGGGCGCGCGACTCAGCCAGATGCGAGCCGAGCCCGCGTCCCGCCGAACCGCAGAAAAGGGCGGGCTAAACGCCCGAGCGCCCGGCACAACTGGTGGGCGGCCGATCCAAAAAAGCGCACTCACGGGAGCGTCTGGTCGCGTAGACTTCCGTGCCTCGTACCCTGGGAGCAAGCCGTGGCCATTCGCAGTGCAGTCGTTGCCTGTCTGTTCCTGGTGATGGGCTGCACGGCCGCAACACCGGCCACGCCACAGCCCACCGCGGCATCGTCCGTTGCCGCCGCGCCGAGCGCGGTTCCGACCGTCGCGTTCACCCTCTCGCCCAGTCCTACGGGGATCGGCTACGCCGGCAGCGGGTGGACGGCCAGCGCCCTGGGGCTGGAGGGCGTCGGCGCCACCTTCGTGTTCCACTGCCCGGCCGGCGGATCGGCGGGGACCGTGTGGGGCTCGGACGTCTACACCGCGGACTCTTCGGTATGCACGGCCGCGGTGCACGCCGGTGTGATCACCTTCGGTGTCGGCGGCGACGTGACCATCGAGCTGCGACCGGGCCAGGATGCGTACGAGGGCAGCACGCGATTCGGCCTGACGACGCTCAGCTACCCCGCCTACGACAGCAGCTTCGTCGTTGTCGGCGCGCCCCAGCCGAGCCCGGCTGCCTCGGCCAGTCCTGGCCAGGGCGAGGGCTTCGGCCCCTTCCAGCCGCTGTTCAGCGACGACTTCAGCGATCCCGCCAGCGGCTGGGGCACCGGCACGCTCGCCACCGGCACGATCGAATACGAGGTCACCGGTGCACTGGTTGTGAAGATCACTCAGGCCGGCCAGAGCCTGCGCTCGACGTATCGCCTCGACACTGCCTGGAACGTCCTGCGCATCGACGCTACGGTCACGCCAACCGGCGAGGGGCACTTCGGGTTGGCCTGCGCCGCCTCGCTCAACGAGATGGTCGGCGCGCTGGTCGACACCAACGGCGACCTGACGTTCTTCCGAATCACCGGCGGTACGGTCAGCGTGCTGTCTCGCCAGGACACCAGCCTGCCCATCGTCGCCGGCATGCCGGTCGAGATCGCCCTCGAGTGCGCCGGGACCGCCAGCGCCGCCACGCGGCTGCGCGTAGAGATCGACGGCGCGCTGGCCGGGACGTACGACGGCGCCGATGACGGCCCGGCGACGTTCGGCGAGCTGGCCGTGGTCGCCGAGGCAGTGACAGCCCCGTTCAGCGTCGCCGTCGACGAGCTGTCCGTCGGAGGGTCGACCGGTGCCAACCTTCCGCCGCCGGTCAGGGCCAGCCCGTCGGCAGTCGACGACCTTCTCAGCCACGTGCCGGTCCAGTACCGCAACCGCTGCCAGCCAACGCCGGTCTCGATGTTCGAAGCGGGCGGCCTTGTCGCTGTCGCCTGCTCGCTGCAGCAGAGCGGCGCCGGCGCCGAAATCGTCGAGTACGTACAGTTCGACAGCACCGCCAGCATGAACGCCGCCTACCAGGCGCGCGTGTCCCACTTCGGCAGTCAGTCGACGGGCACCTCCTGCCAGAACGGGCCATCCGAGCTCAGCTACAGCGTCGGCGGCGTGAGCGTCGGCCGCCTGCTGTGCGCACCGCAGACCGCTGGCATCCGGCTGGACTGGACGGACGAGCGAGTCAACATCCTGTCCTACCTGGCCGACTTCGACTCCGGGTATGCGGAGCTCTACGACTCGTGGCTGGAGGCCGGCCCGGAGCAGTGACGGCTGCCATAGTGGGCGAGCTAGCCGTCGCGCAGCCGGCCAGCCCGGATCTGCTCATACGCTCCGCCCCGGTCCCTTATCGGGCCGTGGCGGGCGCGCATATGCTCAACCGGCCAGCCTTGAGCGCAAACGGGCCCCAAAGGCTGTCATTGACGGGCATCTGCTCGGTGAGGCAACTCAAGGACAAGTGCCCTGACCACCGATTGCGCACAAGGTTCCCCGCATGGGCGTATGACGGGGACTTTGGCATGCGGCCAGGACGGTCGCGCTGCTCGTTGCCACGACATCACCGGCAGGCACCGGCCAGATCGCCGGATAAGGTTCCGCCACGGGGAATATGGGTAAGTTCCCCGTGTCCGGGTCATGCCGAGCCGGCGCGCGTCTGTGGGTAGCGCGGGTGCTCCCGTCGTAGACTATGGGCCGAGCCGCGTGCTATAGTCCGCGGGCCCGCGGAGCCGTCGACGCTCGTCGTCGCCTGCTCGGCGGAGTGACAGTTTTAGCGCCTAACCGAGGGATCAAGCCTGAGTCGAGACCTGCGAATTAACGAGATGATCCGCGTGCCGCAGGTGCGGGTCGTGGATGACGAGGGGAGCCAGCTGGGCGTGATGCCCACCGCCGAGGCTTTCCGGCTCGCGCAGGAGCGGGGCTTGGATCTTGTCGAAGTCGCCCCGATGGCGTCGCCGCCGGTGACCCGCCTGCTCGATTACGGCCACTTCAAGTACGAACAGGCCCGTCGCGAGAAGGAAGCCCGCCGGCATCAGCGGTCGGTCGACTTCAAGGAGATCCGGATCAAGCCCAAGATCGGCAAGGGCGACTTCGAGACCAAGGTCAGGCGCGCGATACAGTTCCTGGAGGATGGCGACCGGATCAAGGTGACCTGCCAGTTCCGTGGCCGCGAGGTCAGCCACGCCCACCTGGGCCGTGACCTGCTGATGCGCTTCGCGGGGCTGGTCGAGGAGCACGGCACAGTCGAGCGGCAGCCGCTGCTCGAGGGCCGATCGATGTCGCTGGTCATCGCCTCCACCCACAAGCCAAAGTCACAGCGCCGCGAGGAAGGCGCCGATACAGAAGCGGCCGCACGGCCCGAAGGACAGGCTGCTCCGGCAGCCGCCGGTGGGGCGACGGACGGGCCGGCAAGCGACTCGGCCGCGCCGGCACAGCCGGCGGACGAGGCAGAGCCGGCACCGGCAGCGCCGGCGAAGCCGCGCGAGCCGGCGGCGAGCGCGTCCGCGCGACCGGCAGGAGGCTAGAAGCAGATGCCCAAGATGAAGAGCCACAAGGGGGCCCAGAAGCGCTTCCGCGCGACCGGCAGTGGCAAGATCGTGCGCGTCAAGGCCTGGCGCGGCCATCACCTCGAGATCAAGTCGTCACGCCGTACCCGCCGCTACGCGGGCAAGAGCGTGGTCCACGAGACCAACGTGCGGCAGGTTCGCCGCATGCTGCCCTACCTGTAGGCGCGAGATGGCCCGAGTAAAGCGCGGCGTCGCCTCCCACAAGCGCCACAAGCGCCTGCTCAATCAGGCGGAAGGTCGGCGCGGCACCCGCTCGAAGCTGATCAAGCCGGCGCGCGAGGCGCTGCTGCATGCCATGGCTTACGCCTATGTCGGGCGCAAGCAGCGCAAGCGCCAGATGCGCGGCCTGTGGATCGTGCGCCTGAACGCGGCCGCCCGCCAGAACGGCCTGACCTACAGTTCGCTGGTGAGCGGACTCAAGAAGGCCGGCGTTGCACTCGATCGCAAGGTCCTCGCTGACATCGCCGTGCGCGATGCGGCGACCTTTGCCAGCATCGCCGAGGTCGCCAAAGCCAGGTAACGGCGACACAGCCGTGGACCTGGCCTCGTTCTCAGCCCAGCTCGACGCGCTGCGCGAGCGTGCCCTGGCGGCAATCGCCGCCGCCGCCGACCCTGAGGCGCTGGAGGTCGTCGAGGCTGAGTACCTCGGTCGCCGTGGCGAGCTGCGCAGCCTGCTCGGCGGCATAGGCGCCCTGCCCGGGGAGGACCGGCCAAAGGTGGGTGCGCTGGCCAACCCGCTGCGCGAGGAGATCGAGGCGGCCATCGCCGCACGCCGGACGCGCCTCGACGAGCTTGCCTTCGAGGTCCGCCTCGCGACCGAGCGTACGGACGTGACCCTGCCCGGCCGGCAGCAGCCGCGCGGCTCACTGCACCCACTGATAGAGACCCAGCGCGAGATCACGCGCATCTTCAACCACTTCGGGTTCGTGACCTACGAGGGCCCCGAGGTCGAGACCGACGAGCTCAACTTCCAGCTGCTCAACATCCCGGCCGACCATCCGGCGCGTGACCTGTGGGACACGCTCTACGTCGCCGATCCGCTGGCTGCCGAGCGGGACAGGCAGCTCGTGCTGCGGACCCACACCTCGCCCGGTCAGATCCGCGCGATGCGCGAGCTGGGGCCGCCCATCCGCGTGCTGCTGCCGGGCCGCTGCTTCCGCTACGAGAACGTCGCCGCCGACCGCAACTTCGAATTCTTCCAGATCGAGGGCCTGATGGTCGATGAAGTGACCTCGCTCGGCCACCTGCGTGGCCTGCTCGACGAATTCGCGCGGGCCATGTTCGGGCAGTCCACGGCGACTCGCTTTCGGCCTGGCTACTACCCCTTCACCGAGCCGTCCGTCGCGTTCGACATCAGCTGCCTGATCTGCGGCGGCGTCGGCTGCCCGGCGTGCAAGAAGACCGGCTGGGTGACAGTCCTCGGGGCGGGCATGGTCCATCCCGTCGTGCTGCGCAACGGCGGGCTCGATCCCGAGCTCTACCAGGGCTGGGCGTTCGGCATGGGGCTCGATCGAATCACCGGGTTGCGCCACGGGGTGCCGGATATCCGGCTGTTGCTCGAGGGTGACCTGCGCTTCCTGGAGGCGTTCTAGCCATGCGCGTGCCGCTGTCCTGGCTGCGTGACTACGTCGACTTCGACTGGTCGGCTAACGAGCTGGCGGTCCGGCTGACCGGCCTGGGCATGGAGGTCCAGTCGATCGAGCGCGTCGGCACCGACTGGCAAGGTGTGGTCGTGGGCGAGCTGCTGGCCGTCCAGCCGCACCCGAGCGCGGATCGGCTGTCGCTCGCCCGGGTCACCGTCGGCACCGGAGAGCCGTTGGACATCGTCTGTGGCGCGACGAACATCGCGGTCGGCCAGCGCGTGCCGGTCGCGCTGCCCGGCTCGCAGCTGCCCGGCGGGCGCCGCATCGAGGTCACCCGCATCCAGGGCGCGCAGAGCAACGGCATGCTCTGCTCGGGCGCGGAGCTCGGCCTGACCACCGACGCCGATGGCATCCTCATCCTCGACGGCGATGCGAGCCTCGGCGCGCCGCTGGAAGAGCTCGTCGGCGAGACCGTGCTCGACATCGACGTCAAGCCGAACCGCGGCGACGCGCTGTCGCTGGTCGGCCTCGCACGTGAGGTGGCTGCGCTGGCCGGC
The DNA here is from genome assembly GCA_035553915.1 of Candidatus Limnocylindrales bacterium. Classification (GTDB taxonomy): domain Bacteria; phylum Chloroflexota; class Limnocylindria; order Limnocylindrales; family CSP1-4; genus JALYGJ01. The sequence continues at coordinate 5,549 of DATMJK010000095.1, forward strand.
GGCCGCCTGCGCTGGCCGCCGATCGAGGTCCCTGAGAGCGGCGACTCGACGGCTGATCACCTGTCCGTAGAGGTGCAGGCGCCCGAGCTGTGCCGGCGATTCGTCGGCCGCTGGGTCGACGGCATCGCCGTCAGGCCGTCCCCGATGTCGGTCCAGCTGCGCCTCGGCGCGGCCGGCATGCGACCCGTCTCGAACGTCGTAGATGCCAGCAACTACGTGATGCTCGAGCTGGGCAAGCCGATCCACACCTTCGATGCCGCGGCCGTCAGTGGGGGCCGAATCGTGGTGCGCCGAGCGCGAGACGGCGAGCGCATGGAGACGCTGGACCACGTCGAGCGCGAGCTGTCGACTGACGACCTGCTGATCGCCGATCGCACAGGGCCGCTCGGCATCGCCGGCGTGATGGGCGGTGCCGGCAGCGAGGTCGGGCCTGACACGGCGGCAGTCGTCGTCGAGTCAGCGATCTTCGATCCGGTGGCCATCCGGCGCACGGCCCAACGGCACGGCCTGCGCAGCGAGGCCAGCCAGCGCTTCGAAAGGGGCCAGGAGTGGCGACTCGCCCGACTGGGCGCCGACCGAACCGCCCAGCTGCTTGCCGCCTGGGCCGGCGGCCGGGTCGCCCTGGGAGTGGTCGACACGGACCCGGGCGACGAGCCGCAGCGCCGCGTCACCTTCCGGCCGGCGCGTGTCAACCGGCTGCTCGGCGCGAGCCTCTCCGCCGCCGAGATGCGCGAGCTGCTGGATCGGGTCGAGATCCAGACCGAGCCCGCGCGCGCGAGCGAATCACAAGTGGAGGTCATCGCCGGCGATGATCCTCTGCGCGTGCCGGCGCCGGTGGACGCGTTGGTCGCGATCGTGCCCAGCCACCGACGCGACATGGCCATCGAGGCGGACGTGGCGGAGGAGATCGCCCGGCTGCATGGCTACGAGAGCCTGCCGGCGGCCCTGCCGGCGAGCCAGACGCCTGTCTACCGGCCCGATCCACGCCGCCTGATCGACGAGCTCCGGACGCTGCTCGCGGCGCGCGGGCTGAGCGAGATGCTCAGCTACGCGCTCATCGCACCGCACGATCATGCTCGGCTGGGCCACCTCGTCGACGATCCCCGGACGATTCGCGTCGCCAACCCGGTGACGGTCGATCACTCGGAGATGCGCCGATCTATGCTGCCGGGGCTCGTCCGGGCGCTCTCGCTCAACGAGCGCCAGCACCGCGAGGACGTCGCGATCTTCGAGGTCGGGCCGGTGCATGAGATGCGTGACGAGCCATGGCAGTCCGAGCGGCTGGCCTTGCTGCTCGCCGGCGACTGGCAGACGGCCGGCTGGGCCCAGCCTGCCCGTGCCGCCGACGTGGCTGACGCCAAGGGCATGGTCGAATGGCTCGTGGAGCGGCTGGCCGGCCGGCGACTCTGGTACCAGCCCGCCCAGGCGCTGCCGGGGGTGGAGCATCCCGGCCAGACCGCAGAGATCGTGGTCGCTGGTGCCGAGGACGCGCCGCTCGTCATCGGCCGGGTGGGCGAGCTCGACCCACGCTACCTGCGGGCGTGCGACGTCCGGGCCAACAGGGCGGTCGTGGCAGTCCTGGACCTGTCCGCGCTGGCCTCTGCCGCCGGTCCACGACGGACAGTGCGCCTTGGCCGCGGGCCCGCCGTGGAGCGCGACCTGGCGGTCGTCGTCCCCGAGCAGGTCCACAGCGCGGAGGTGGAGAATGCCATCCGCGAGGCCGCCGGCGAGGCGCTGATCGAGCTGCGGCTGTTCGATCGCTACCAGGGTCCGCCGCTGGCAGACGACGAAATCAGCCTGGCCTATCGTCTGGGCCTTGCCGTGGCCGATGGCTCGGCCGGTGAGAAACAGGCCGAGGAGATTGTTGCGGCCGTGGACGAGGCGCTGCGCAACCGCTTCAGTGCCCGGATTCGAGGCCGAGAGGAGGGCTGATGGGCGCCGACTTCGTGCTGCTGCTGATACTGGCCTGCGGTTTCCTGCTCGGCTTCTTCCGCGGCGTCGTCCGCCAGGGGCTGGCGCTTGCGGCCGTGCTGCTGGTGTTCTTCGGAGCTGCCTACCTGCGCACTCCGCTCGGCGAGCGCCTGGCCGCGGCCTCGCCGCAGTTCGGTGGCGAGTACGCGCAGATGATCGCGTTCGCCGTCGTGTTCATCGGCGTCTCGTTGGCTGCGCTGGCGCTGGTCGAGTTTGGCGGCGCCCCTTCCCGCCTTGCGCGCCACCCGGTGCTGGACGACGCGCTCGGCGGCGTGATCGGCATCCTGCTCGCCGCGGTGGCGATCGGCCTGTTGGCCGTCATCCTGGACACCTACTTCCTGCGTGCGGCGACGGTCAACCCAGGCGAGGTCGGCTGGCTGCGCGACATCCACCGCGAGCTGGGCGGCTCGACGATCGCGCGCGTCATCCACGACTGGCTGATCCGTCCGCTGGGCTGGATCGTTGGGCCACTGCTGCCGGCCGACGTGCGCGCAGTCATGGCCTGACCAGGCCCACGCGATGGGCGCATCCGCCGCCGAGGCGGTAGCCGCGCTGCATCGGCTGCTGCCGCGCGAGTTCTACGCTCGGTCATCAGTCGATGTCGCACGCGACTTGCTGGGCAAGATCCTGGTCAGCGAGTCAGACGAGGGGCCGGCGACGGCCACGATCGTCGAGACCGAGGCCTATGGCGGGCCGGATGACTTGGCCAGCCACGCTCGCGCCGGGTTGACCAAACGGACCGCGCCCATGTTCGGCCCACCGGGCCACGCCTATGTCTACCTGGTCTACGGCATGCACGAATGCCTCAACGTCGTGACCGAGGAGGACGGCCGGGCCGGAGCCGTGCTGCTGCGCGCTGGCCACCCTTTGACCGGCATCGACCTGATGCGCCGTCGCCGGGCCAGGCCGGGCGACCCTGACGGTCGTCTCGCAGCCGGCCCCGCCCGCCTCGCCCAGGCGCTGGCGGTGACCCGCGCCGACAACGGCCATGACCTGACGCTCGGCCGCCGGCTCTGGGTAGCTGATCCTGGCTTGCCGTCAGCCGCCGCGATCGAGGCCGGACCGCGCATCGGAATCTCGTATGCAGGCGCGGAGTGGGCCGGCCGGCCGTGGCGCTTCTGGCTGCGCGGCGAGCCCGCGGCCTCGCGGCCGTGACCGACCCGCGCAGCCGCCAGATCCTGGAGCTGCCGCTGATCGTCGAACGGCTGGCGGCACTGACCGCCTTCAGTCCTTCGCGCCGACTGGCCGAGCGGCTCGAGCCCTCGTCCGACCCGATCGTCGTCCGCCGGTGGCTCGACGAGACGGACGAGGCGCGCGCCTTCCTGGCTGACCGGCCGGACACCGGCATCGGCGGCGCGCGCGACATCGAGCCGCACATAAGGCGCGCCGAGCGCGGCGGCCGGTTGTCCGGGGCGGAGCTGCTGGAGGTGCTCGAGACGCTGGTCGCCGCAGGTGCGCTGGTCGACGCGCTGCGCAACGAGCGCCGGCCGCTGCTGCACGCGTTGTCGCGGCGCATCCAGCCGCTGCCGGCGGTGCGCAACCGCCTGCAATCGAGCGTCGACCCGGCGGGCGAGCTGCTCGACTCGGCCTCGCCCGCGCTGGGCGGCCTGCGCCGGCAGGTCCGCGTCAGCTACGAGCGGCTGCGCGGCAGGCTCGAGCAGATGGTCCACGGCAGCGAGCTCGCGGGCGTCCTGCAGGACCCGATCGTGACGCTGCGCAACGGCCGCTACGTGATCCCGGTGCGTGCCGACGCCAAAGGCCGCGTCAAGGGCATCGTCCACGACCAGTCGGCCAGCGGACAGACGCTGTTCGTCGAGCCCTTGGCGGTGATGGAGCTGGGCAACTCTTGGCGTGAGGCGCAGCTCGCGGTGCAGCACGAGGAGGAGCGCATCCTTGACGAGCTGTCCGCGCTCGTCGCGAGCCAGGCCGACTCGCTGGCCGAAACGCTCAGCGCGATGGCCAGCTTCGACCTGTGGAGCGCTCGCGCCAGCCTGGCCGAACAGATGGACGGCGTGCGCGCCGCCGAATCGACCGATGGTCAGGTCGAGCTTCTCTCTGCGCGCCATCCGGGCCTCACGGGCACGGTCGTGCCGATCGACATCCGCGTCGGCGGCGAGTACCGCGCGCTCGTGATCACCGGGCCGAACACCGGCGGCAAGACGGTCACGCTGCGCACGCTCGGGCTGCTGGCGCTGATGAACCAGGCCGGATTGCACGTGCCGGCCGCGTCGGGCAGCCGGCTGCCAATCTTCGGCGACGTCTTCGCAGACATCGGCGACGAGCAGTCGATCGCCCAGTCGCTGTCCACGTTCTCGGGCCACATGCGTGCCATCGTGCGCATCGTGGAGGCCGCCGGGCCTGCGGATCTCGTGCTGCTCGACGAGCTTGGCGCCGGCACGGACCCGACCGAAGGCTCAGCCCTTGCCCAGGCCCTGCTCGACCACTTCATCGGGGCCGGCGCGATCGTTGCCGCCACGACCCACTACGCCGAGCTCAAGACCTACGCCTACAACGAGCCACGAGCGCGCAACGCCTCGGTCGACTTCGACCTCGAGACGCTCAGCCCCACGTACCACTTGTCCATCGGCCTACCCGGCACGAGCCACGCCTTTGCCATCGCCCAGCGCCTGGGCATGCCCGGGCGGGTGATCGACGACGCTCGGGCACGCGTCGGGCGGGCGGAGGCCGAGTTCGAACAGACACTGGCCTCGATTCGCCAGGCCCAGCACACGGCTGACGAGGCGCTTGCCCAGGCGACGGCCGCGCAAGAGCGAGCTCGCCAGGCGCGCAGCGCGGCGGAGGAGGAGCGCAGGCAGGCCAGGGCGCAGAGCGCGGTGGCGATGGAGGAGGCACGACGCGCAGCCGAGCAGGCGCTGGAGGAGGTCCGTGCCGAGATCCACGCCGCGCGCCAGGCCCTCGCCCGCGAGACATTGACCGAGCAGCTGCTCGACCACACGCTGACCGCGCTCGAGGCACGCATCGCGCCGCACTTGCCGAGCAGAGAGGACGAGG
>DATMJK010000096.1:0-3791 GCA_035553915.1 Candidatus Limnocylindrales bacterium
TGGGTGAGCTGACCGGTGTCGGAGCGACGGTCGGGGTGGGGCTGGGCCCTGGGATCAGCAGGCCGCCCAGCAGGTTCGGCGCGAGCAGCACCAATGCGGCGAGCAGTGCTATCACGGCGGCGATGCCGAACCAGCGCGTCAGCCGGCTGAGCAGCCGGTCCGTGTCGCCCATGCCCAGCCGCGTGCGTATCGTGGGGTAGGCCGCGTAGCGCTCGCGCTCCCACGACGGGATCAGGTCGGCGCGCTGCGCGGCCCAATCGTCGCGCGACGACGGGCGGGCCTGCTGCCGCGGCGCTGCCTCGTGGCGCTGGGCATAGTCGACCCTTGGTGGCGGCGATGCTGGTGGGGTGGCTGGTGGGCCCGCGGGCGCGCTGGCCGCCGGCGGCCAGTCCTCGATCCAACGGCGGCGTTCGGAGGGCGGCGCGGGCTCGTCTGCGGCGACGGGAAGATCGGCGGCCGGCTCACGCTCCTCTTCCAGGTCGGCCGGTGGCGGGTCGAGCGGTGGTGGCAGCGACGGTATGCGTTCGATGCGCTCCGGCTGGCCGGGCTGCTGTGCCCTAGGAGGCTGTGCCGGACCGGCAGGCCGACCGCCGGTCAGGAACGCCGGCGGCTCGGGCTCGTCGGCCGGTGCCGGCGGCGGCGCCGGTGGCGCAGGCAATCCAGGGGCGAAGACGTTCAGCTGCTCGGGGCCGGACGGCTCCTCTGGCTGCTGCTCGGCAGGTGGAGGTGGCCGCAGGGGTACCGGCCGGGCGGCGGCGCGAATGGCCCAGTCCTGAAAGATGGGGCAGCCGTTGAACCCTGGCGAGAGGCAGAATTCGCGCTGGTGGGCCAACGCCCGCGGCGCGGGCAAGGGCTCGGCATAGCAGCGATGGCGCGGATCAGGCTCGGCGGCCCGCCGGTCGCGGTCCGTCTCGAGGGCCACGAAGGGGCACGCCGTGGGCCCCTCGTCGAAGAGCATGCCTCGTCCGGCCACGGCCGAATCTTACGCCGCGGCGGGGATGCTGACTTCGCTCTCCGGCTCGGCGGCGGCCGCAAATGGGTCCTCGGCCTCCTCCGCGAGCTCCTCGGCGGCCACGACCATGCCAGCGCCGACGGTCTCGTTGGTCGTCTCGTCGACGAGGATCAGGCTGCCCGTCAGCCGGTTGCGGCGGTACTCGTCGACGAGCAGCGGCGCGCTGGTGCGCAGTCGAAGCCGGCCGATCTCGTTCAGCCCGAGCGACGTCGCCGCCTCGCGGTGGAGCGTGTTGACGTCGATCCGGTAGCGCACGGCATCGACGATCGCGCGGGCGTTGCGCGTCGTGTGCTTGACCCAGTACCGGCCGCCCACCTCGAGCGGCCGCTCGTGCATCCAGCAGACCATCAGCTCGAGCTCCTGCGTCTGCGTCGGCTGGTTGTGCGGCCGGCAGATCATGTCGCCTCGGCTGATGTCCAGCTCGTCCTCGAGCAGCATCGTCACCGACAGCGGCGGGATCGCTTCCGCGACCGGGCCCTCGAACGTGTCAATGCGCTTGATCCGCGTGGTTCGCCCCGACGGCAGCACGACCACCTCGTCACCCGGCTTGAACTGCCCTGACGCCACCTGGCCGGCGTAGCCACGGTAGTCGTGGTGCTCGTCCGACATGGGACGGACGATCCACTGCACCGGGAAGCGGTTGTCGATCAGGTTCCGATCCGAGGCGATGTGCACGTGCTCCAGGTGGTAGAGCAGCGACGGCCCCTGGTACCAGGGCATCTTCTCCGAGCGCTCGACAACGTTGTCGCCGTGCAGCGCCGAGATGGGGATGAAGGTCACGTCGTGGACGTCGAGCTTGGCAGACCAGGTCGTGAAGTCAGCCGTGATCTCCTCGAAGCGTGCCCGGCTGTAGTCGACGAGGTCCATCTTGTTGACCGCCACGACGACGTGCGGGATGCCGAGCAGCGAGCAGATGAAGGCGTGCCGGCGCGACTGCTCGAGCACGCCCTTGCGGGCGTCGATCAGCACCACCCCAAGGTCAGCGGTCGAGGCGCCGGTGACCATGTTGCGCGTGTACTGAACGTGGCCCGGCGTGTCGGCGATGATGAACTTGCGGCGCGGCGTGGCGAAGTAGCGGTAGGCAACGTCGATCGTGATGCCCTGCTCGCGCTCGGCGCGCAGCCCGTCGGTCAGCAGCGCAAGGTCCACGGCCGCATTGCCGCGCCGGAGCGACGTCCGCTCGATCGCCGCCAGCTGGTCCTCGAAGATGCCCTTCGAGTCGTAGAGCAGGCGACCGATGAGCGTGCTCTTGCCGTCGTCGACCGAGCCGGCGGTGGAGAAGCGGAGGAGATCCATCGGCCGTGTGCCGTCCACGGCTAGAAATAGCCCTCGCGCTTGCGGTCTTCCATCGAGGTCTCGCTGAAGGCGTCATCGGCGCGCGTCGCGCCGCGCTCGGTGATCCGCGCAGCGGCGGTCTCGGCGATGACCTCATCGAGATTGCGCGCGATCGAGGAAACCGCGCCGGTGCAGGTCATGTCGCCAACGGTTCGGTAGCGAACGGTCATCCGCTCGACGGTCTCGCCATCGCGCACGTGGAGGAACTCGTTGACCGCGAGGTACATGCCGTCCCGGCGGAAGACATCGCGCTCGTGGGCAAAGTAGATGCTCGGCACCTCGATGCCTTCCTGGGCGATGTACTGCCAGACGTCCATCTCCGTCCAGTTGCTGATCGGGAAGACGCGCATGTGCTGACCCTTGCGGATACGCGCGTTGAACAGGTTCCACAGCTCCGGCCGCTGGTTGCGCGGCTCCCACTGGCCGAACTCGTCGCGCAGCGAGAACACGCGCTCCTTGGCACGTGCCTTCTCCTCGTCGCGCCGGCCACCGCCAAAGACCGCATCGAAGCCGTGCTCGGCGATGGCGTCGAGCAGGGTCACCGTCTGCAGCCGGTTGCGCGACGGGTCGGGTCCCGGCTCCTCGCGCACGCGGCCCTTGTTGATCGATTCCTCGACGGAGGCGACGATCAGCCGCTCGCCCAGCTCGCGCACTCGCCGATCGCGGAACTCGAGCACCTCGGGGAAGTTGTGGCCGGTGTCGACGTGCATGATCGGGAAGGGCAGGCGGGCCGGCCGGAACGCCTTCTCGGCGAGGCGAAGCAGGACGATCGAATCCTTGCCGCCCGAGAAGAGCAGCACGGGTCGCTCGAACTCGGCGGCAACCTCGCGGAAGATGAAGATCGCTTCAGCCTCGAGCTCACCGAGGTGGCTCAAGGCGCGCTTGGTCGGAGATTCGATCATGGGTCCGCGGGTAGAGTACGCGACCGCGCGAATCGCGGTGCGGCGGCCACCCGCAACGGACCCGACACGTCTCGCGAGCAGCCACTGTGCCGCTGTGGGCTGGGTCGTGGGACGCTGTATCTGCGCGAGCTCTGGCCGAGTGATGCCGCGGCCCCCCGAGGCTGGCGCCCTCGCCCGGTCGGGCGCAAAATGGCCCGACCGGTAGCTCATCGAAGGGAAGGAGTGTGCTGAATGCTCAGCCGTGTAATGGAGGCGCTCGCCCCGCGACGCACCGCTCACGCCCACTGCGACATCCCGTGCGGTGTCTACGACCCGCAACAGGCGCGCATCGAGGCGGAGTCGTGCTACAAGATCATCCAGAAGTATCACGACTCCAGCGACGAGGTCTTCCGGATGCGCGCGATCCATGTCAAGGAGGAGCGCGCAGAGCTGGCCAAGCACCACATCGACGTCATGTGGCACGACTACTTCAAGCCGGAGCACGTCGAGAAATTCCCCGACCTGCACGCGGTCTGCTGGAAGGCGGCCAAGCAGGCGTCGCA
>DATMJK010000097.1:0-7229 GCA_035553915.1 Candidatus Limnocylindrales bacterium
TCTGCGCGCTGCCCAGTTGGCCCTCGAGCGCGGGCTGACCCACCTTGCGATCACCGATCACGACACGATCGCTGGCGCGCTCGAAGCCCGCGCCGCCGCGCCGGCCGGGCTGACGGTCATCGTTGGCCAGGAGGTGACGACACGTGCCGGCGACCTGATCGGCCTGTTCCTGAACGAGCCCATCCCGCCGGGCCTTTCAGTGTCCGCGGCAGTGGCCGAGATCCGGGAGCAAGGCGGGGTCGTTGGCCTGCCCCATCCATTCGACAGCTGGCGCCGCTCCATCGCCGCCCGTATGGCTCAGCCTGACGAGCTGGCCCGGCTGGCCGGCATGGTCGACTACCTCGAGGCCTTCAACGGCCGCATCCACGACCCCCAGCACGATGCTCTGGCCGCCGACTTCGCGCGGCAGCACGGGCTACCCGTGGTTGCGGTGTCTGACGCCCACGAAGCGAGCCACGTCGCTGGCGCGTACACCGTGTTGACCGGCACCGTGACCGACGCCGCCAGCTTCCTGTCGGCGCTCAGGGGCGGGCAGCGACGGCACTACGTCACCCCGGCGGCGATGCGCGGTGAGCCAGAGCTTGAACCGGACGGTCGCCTGGCTGAGCGCGTGCGCCGGCTCACGCCCCCATCTCCGCGCCTGGCCCTAGCGCGTCTGCCGATCGCTCGCCGCCGCGGCTAGCGCGCTGAAGGCACACAGACTCCTGCGGAAACGCCAGCCCCTGCGCTGGCTGCCGGTCGTCGGTTGGATGGCCCTCATCTTCATCCTGTCGGCGACGCCCGATCTGCGCGTCGCTCCCGATCCCTTGGCGGACTATGTGCTGCGCAAGCTTGGTCACCTGGCCGTTTTCGGCGTGCTGGCCGTGCTGGTCGCATGGGCATGGAGCGGGCCGCGGCCGGAGGTCGTGGGCTTCGCGGTGGCCGTGGGCTACGGGATCGTCGACGAGCTCCACCAGGCTGGCGTTGCCGGCCGCGTGGGTGATCCGTTGGACGTCGCCATCGACGCCGCAGGGGCGGCAATGGGCGTAACGGTGTGGGCATGGTGGGACCGACGCCGAGTTGACACTCGGGCTGGCCGGCACTGATAGTCGGCACCGACCGGGGATGCGGTCCGGCCGGTCGAGGGAGGGACGACTTACTTTGTGCAGACGGCTGGTGGGGGCGTGGTCGATGGGCTGCCGGGCGCTGCCGTGAGCAGATTGTTCGCCCGACGCGACGTAACGGCCAACTTCCGGCGCTTGGGACAGTGGCGGGACGGCATCGGGAGCCTGGCGTGCGCGGGTAGCGAACAAACTGCATTGAGATCGTCGTCAGCGGCTGTTCGCCGGCCTTTCCTGGCCGTTACCTCGCCGGGCGCGAACGCGCGGCATCGAGGCAGACGGCTGCTGGGAGCGCTGATAAGTGGCCTGCTGCTGACTGGGGTCCTCGGCTCCGTCGCGCACGCCGCCGAACCGCCGACCGTCACCGATTTCAGCGTCTCGGGCAGTCCATCCGCGTCGGGGCAGCTGGCCTTCAACCTGAGCTTCTCCGCTGAGGTGACCGGCCTGGAGCAGGCCGACCTGGCGCTGGTCGAGCCTGTGCTCGCTGGCTGCGCGATCGGCGATCCGGTCGTCGCGCCCAGCCCGGCAAACACGTTCACGATCGCCGTCACCGGCTGCACTGCCGACGGTGCGGTCCAGTTGCGCCTTGCCGCCAACTCGGTGGCGCTGGTGGAGGAGGAGAGCACGACGGGCCCGGCGTCCGAAACGCTGAGCGCGATCGGCACGATCGATCGGACACCGCCGGCGGTCACGTCGTTCACCGTCAACACGCCGACGCCGGTTACGGGCACCCAGATCGAGTACAGCCTCGTCTTCAGCGAGCCGGTGACCGGGCTGACAACGACATCGTTCACCGTCAGCCATGCCACGTCTGCGGGCTGGAGCGTCAGCGGCCTCAGCGGCGCGGACACGAGCTACGTGGTCACGCTGACCCGTGCGAGCCCGCCGTCGCAGACGGGCAGCGTGACGCTCACCCTCAAGAAGGACGCGGTCACCGATGCCGCGGCCAACCTGGGCCCGGTCAGCGCGCAGGCGGCGCCTGCGGTGGCGGTCGCACCACCCTCGGTTCAATCCGCCACGCTGGGCATCAACGACGGTGCCGCCTCCACGACGGACCCGACGCTCAAGCTGACGCTCGCCACGAGCGGCCTTGGTTCCAATCAGCAGATGCGCTTCAGCATCGACGCCGAGAAGACCTGGACGGCCTGGCAGGCGTTCGCCGCCAGCCGCGACCTGGCTCTGCCGGCCAAGCATCGCTGGGGCACGGTCACGGTCGTCGCCGAGGTCAAGGACGGCGCCAACAAGACGGCCAAGGCTCAGGCGGCGATCCAGTACGGCCAGGCGCCGCGCAGCACGATGGCCCTGAAGGCGGATTACCTGATCAAGGCGGCGCTGAACTACTCCAACGGCCGGATCACCGCCCAGCAGACCGTCGACCTGGTCAACAGCTCGAAGCAGGTCATCGGCTGGCTCGACTTCTCGGTCTTCCCGCGCCAGTACGACAAGCTGACGGTCAGCGTCGTCACGGTCGACGGGCTGGGCGCGAGCCCGATCTACACCAACAAGGCCAACATGCGCGTGCCGCTCGGCTTCAACCTGCGGCCCGGCGAGGCCGCCCGGGCGGTCATCCATTTCGTGGCCACGGCCAATGCCAACACCAGCAACTACCAGCGCAGCCGGTTGGCCAAGGCAGACGGCGTGATGCAGGTCAGCTCCTGGCACCCATTGTTGTCTGACGGCCACGGCGTCAGGCTGCCGGGCGACGGGCAGTTCAGCGCGGCCGGCAACTATCGGCTGGAGCTCACTCACCCGAGTGGCGTCGTGATTGCCGCGCCGGGCAAGCTGGTGTCGAGCACCTCGACGACGAAGGTCTACACGCTGCCCAACGCGCGCGAGTACGCGTTCGCGGCAAGCCCGCAGTTCGCCAGCACCAGCGCCAGGACAGCGCATGGCGTGCAGGTCGTCGTCTACTACGTCGCCGGCACCAAGGGCGCGGCCAATGCGCGCAATGCAGCCGTGCGCGCGCTCGAGCGTCATCAGCAGCTCGGCGCCTATCCGTATGACCGGCTGGTCATCGCCCACGGGACGCGCACGAGCGTCGCCCTCGAGTACTCCGGCATGATCCTCATGGGCCGCTCGGTGCTGGGCAACAGCCTGATCGTGGCTCACGAGGTGGCGCACCAGTGGTGGTACGGCATCGTGGGCAACGACCAGCTCAACGACCCGTGGATCGACGAGGGCTTCTCCGAGTTCACCTCGCGCTGGCTGTCAGGCACGGCGATGCCCAAGTTCTGCTCGTCGCGGCCGGTCAGCGCCTCGATCTACGACTTCCCGACATCGATGACCTATGGGTGCGACTCCTACGGCGAGACGGTCTACCACAAGGCCGCCGTGTTCCTCAACGGCATCCGCCTGCGCCTCGGCGACACGCCCTTCCGCAACGCGCTGCGGGCGATCGTGGCCGAGAACCGTTACGGCATCGCGACGATGGCCGAGGTGCGCGAGGTGTTCGTGCGCCACTCGTCCAACAAGGCCGCCTTGAATGCCTACATGGACACCTACCTCAAGACTGGCGTCGGCAGCTCCGACCCGGCGCTCAGCCCGCAGGTCAACCCGCCCAGCCGGGCGCTGTTCGCTGACCAGCCACTCGGATCGAGCGTCAAGCTGCGCCTCAGCTGGTCAGCGGCGGCCAGTGGCACGACGATCACGCGCTACGAGCTGCAGCGGCGCAAGGGCACGAACAGGTGGGTCTCGATCGGGCTCGCCTCGCCGACCGCCACCGGGGCTGAGGCGGCCGTCCGGCCCGGCGCGGGCTACCGCTTCCGGCTGCGCGCCGTGGACGCGAGCGGGGTCGTTGGGCCGTGGGCCACGACCGGCGCCGCGACCGTCAGCCTTGCCCAGGAGACGGCAGGGTCCGTTGCCTGGACCGGGGCCTGGACGCGGGCCGCGCTCTCGGGCGCATCGGGCGGATACGTGCGCCACTCATCTGCTTCTGGGCGCGTGGCGCGGCTCTCCTTCACCGGCAGCAGCGTGGCCCTGGTCTCGACCCGTGCAGCCAACCGCGGCATCGCCGAGATCTGGCTCGACGGCGCCAAGGTCGACACGATCGACCTCTACGCGGCCAGCGCCCAGAAGGCGCGCGTCGTGTGGGCCGCGCCGGTGGCGGCCGGTAAGCACACGCTCGAGGTCCGGGTCACGGGCAGCAAACGCACGGCCTCGTCAGGCACCCGCGTGGACGTGGACGCGTTCCTCGTCCATCCCTGACCGTTCCGGGCCTCTGCGGGGCCGCGGCGGGGCGGTGGCGGGGCGGTTTTCCGCCAAATCCTCAAACCGCAGCTCTTAGGTCGGAGCGGGCCGGTCGTGGGCCGCGCGGCCGCCCCTGGCTGAGCGTGGATCGGGGCGCCTGATTCTGCGCCGGGCGCTCGGATTGCGCATAAGCGCGGCCCCTTGAGGAAGTGACAGAAACCAGATCCCGGACACCGGCGGCCCGGGCCGGCGGAGCCACGCTCGCAGGGCTCGAGTGCGGGCCGGGAGTGTCGCGTCCAGGACGCTCGCATGACGACGGACGGTCCGCCGTGCGCTCGAGTTCTCTGGCAGCACCAGCACTCGCGCCACGGCCCTCGGGTGCCAGCCGTAGCGCTGCCCAGCGACCTCCGGCGCGAGCCGGACCTTGACGTCGAGCGGCCGCAGCGTGGACTCGAGCCCGGCCAGCTCGGTCTTGACCTCGACGACGAGCAGCGCGCGCGCCGCGGGGTGCCAGCCGAGCACGTCGATCGATCCGCGCTCGCCCCACTCCGAGAACGACACCTCGACCCTGGTCTGCCAGCCGCGCCGGTGGAGAAGCAAGACGAAGGCGCCTACCAGCGCAGCGTGGCCCTCGTCGAGCAGTCGCTCCGCGGCGGCGCCGTTGTAGTACGCGGTGAGCCGGAGCCGGCAGCCGAGCGCGTCGAAGCTGCGCTCCATGTCCGCCAGCCGCAGCCGATCGAGCTCCACCGCCTCGATTTGCCGCACGACCCACTGCCCGACGCCCGCCTTCGCGGCCAGCGCCTCCTGGGTCAGCTGCTGCCGGTGCCGCAGCGTCCGGTGCAGGCGCGCGAGGTCAGACCGATTCATGGCGCGCAGCATCTGACGCGGCGCTTGTCGTGGGGTTCACTGACGGTTACCTCGCCACTTCCCGCCAGATCCTCAACGTGCCGCGCTTGGCACTGAAACAGCGCGGGTGGGCGGGCCCCGCCAGCGTGATTGCCACCGCGATCGGCCCTCAATCTCGACCTGAGCGCGGTGGCCTGAGGAAATGACAGAAATGGCGCCCGGCCGGCAATGACAGCCGCCAGCCAGCCGCCTCACAATCCGTGGCATGAGCCCTGCCCGCCGGTCGCAGCCGCCGCGACCCAAGCGCCTCGACCTTGGGCAGCCGCCGGTGAGCGAGGCGGACACGCCGGCACCGGCGCCAGGGGAGGAGATCGTCCCTGACCCGGACGAGCCGCCGTACGAGCAGCGGCCGCGGCACTCGCGCGGCGACGAGGTGCAGCTGCTGGGCAACGACGAGCTGGCGCGCATCTTCTACGAGATCGGGGACATGCTCGAGATCGGTGGCGAGATGCCGTTCAAGGTGGGTGCCTACCGGCGCGCCGCCGAATCGATCGCCCACTGCCCGATCGATGTCGCCCGGGCCTACCGCGCCGGCACGCCGCCGCGGCTGCCCGGCGTGGGCAAGGCGATCGACGACAAGCTGGCCGAGCTCGCTGACACGGGCCGGCTGCGCTTCTACGAGCGGCTGCGGCGCGACGTGCCGCCAACCGTCGTGCAGCTGCTCCAGGTGCCCGGCCTTGGACCAAGAACGGCCGGCGAGCTGTGGCGCCAGGCGGGCATCGGCACGGTGGACGAGCTCGAGCGCGCCGTAGCTGAGGGCCGCATCCGCAAGCTGCGCGGCATGTCCGCCCGGACCGAGCAGAAGCTGCTCGACGGGCTGCGCACGATGCGCGCGCGGCCGCCCAAGCGCATCCGTATGGGCGAGGCCGCCGACCTCGTCACGCGGGTGACGCGAACCCTCGCCGCGGCCGCTGGCGTGCGCAGGGTGGTGCCCGCCGGCTCGTTTCGCCGCCGGCGCGAGACCGTAGCTGACCTCGACATCCTGGTCGAGACCGATCAGCCCAAGGCGGTCATCGAGCGCCTGCACGCAGCACCCTGGGTGGAGCGCGTCGGCGGCCATGGCGGCCGCACCGGCGGCTCGACACGGACGACGGTCCAGCTGATGCGCGGCCCGCAGCTCGACCTGATGACCATGCCGCCCGGCGCCGCCGGCACGTACCTCGTCCACTTCACAGGCGCGGCCGAGCACAACGTCCGCCTGCGCGAGATCGCCCGCGACCGTGGCTGGAGCCTATCCGAGCACGGCTTCGTGAGCCTCGACGGCGGCGACCGGCGCACCTTCGCCACCGAGGAAGAGGTCTACGACTTCCTGGGCCTGCCCTTCATCCCGGTCGAGCTGCGCGAGGATCGCGGCGAGATCGAGGCCGCCCGCAGCGGAGGGCTGCCCACCCTCGTCGATCGGTCGGACCTGCGCGGCGACTGCCACACCCACTCGGAGTGGTCGGACGGTCACTACACCATCGAGCAGATGGCCCGTGAGTGGCTGCGCCGCGGCATGTCATGGCAGGTGCTGACTGACCACAGCCAGAGCCTGTCCATCGCCAACGGCCTCAGCCCGGCGCGGGTGGACCAGCAGCGGCGGATCATTGGCGAGCTGAACGACGCGTTCGCCCGCGAGGGCACCGACTTCCGGCTGCTCCACGGCTGCGAGCTGGAGATCACGACTGACGGGCGGCTGGACTACGAGGACGACCTGCTGGCCCGCTTCGATGTCGTCGTCGCGTCGCTCCACGTTGGCCGGCGCCAGCCGCGGGAGCGGCTGATGGCGCGCTACCACGTCGCGCTCCAGAGCCCCCACGTTGACATCATTGCCCACCCGTCCGGCCGCAAGATCGGCATCCGCGACGACCTCGATCTCGACTGGGACGCCTTCTACCGCGAGGCGGCCGAGACCGGCACGCTGCTCGAGCTCAACGGCTCTGACGAGCGGCTCGACCTGGACGACCGGCGGGCCCGCGCCGCGCTCAACGCGGGCTGCCGCTTCACCATCGACTCGGATGCGCACTACCTGCGCGAGTTCGGCAACCTCGACTTCGG
>DATMJK010000098.1:0-36668 GCA_035553915.1 Candidatus Limnocylindrales bacterium
GGGCCAGTACGGCGGCGGCGACGTGATCGTCTGGGACTGGGGCACCTTCGAGCCGGAGGAGACTGACGATCCGGGCAAGGCCGTCAGCAAGGGCGAGCTCAAGCTCAGCCTGAAGGGCCAGAAGCTGCGCGGCCGTTTCACGCTGGTCAAGACCCGCTCGCGCGACCCGAGCGAGGACAGCTGGCTGCTGATCCACAAGTCAGACGAGCACGCCGATCCCGACTGGAACGTGGACGACCACCCGCGCTCAGTCAAGAGCGGCCGCACGAACGACGAGGTGCTGACGGGCATGCCGGCGCTGTGGGACAGCAGCGCACCCGCGGCTGAGGCTGAGATCGACCTCTCAGCTGCGCGCGAGGCGCAGCTGCCCGACTTCATCGAGCCGATGAAGGCGACGGCCATCGACAAGCCATTCACCGACGACGACTGGCTGTTCGAGCTCAAGCTCGACGGCTACCGCGTCGAGGCCGTCGTCGACAACGGCCGCGTCCGCCTCTGGACGCGCAACAGGCAGGACGCCGCGACCTACTTCCCCGACCTTGCGGCGGCCGCGCCGAGCTGGATCGACGCCGGCCAGGCCATCGTCGACGGCGAGGTCGTGGCCGTGGACGATGAGGGCAACCCGCGGTTCTCGCTGCTCCAGGAACGGGCCGGGCCGCTGCGCGGCCGTGCGCGCCGCGGGTCGCACGAGCTGCCACCGATCGTCTACTACGTCTTCGACCTCCTCCATCTCGGCGATCGATCGCTGCTCGACGTGCCGCTCGAGCATCGCAAGCGGCTCCTGCGCAGCGTGCTGCGCGACCACCCGGTGGTGAGATACGGCTCGCACGTCGAGGAGGACGGCGAGGCCTTCCTGGCGGCCGTCGCGGAGCGCGGCCTGGAGGGCATGGTCGCCAAGCTGCGCGGCAGCCCGTACGAGCCGGGCAAGCGCTCGCGCTACTGGCTCAAGGTCAAGGTCCGGCGCGAGCAGGAGGTCGTGGTCGTTGGCTACGAGCCGGGCAAGGGCAGCCACAAGGACCTCGGCGCGCTGCTGGTGGCGGTGGCGGAGGACACGGGCTTCCGCTTCGTCGGCGAGGTCGGGAGCGGGCTTGACGCGAGGTCGCGGCGCTTCTGGCGCGAGGAGCTGGAGGCCCACGCGCTGGAGCGGCCGCCGGTCAACAACCCGCCGCGGATCCGTGGCGCGCGCTGGTCAGAGCCGCGCCTGGTGGCGCGCGTCGAGTTCACCGACTGGACGGCGGACGACCTGCTCCGCCAGCCCGCCTACAAGGGCATCGACGCCGATCGCGACCCGCGCGAGGTCAAGCGTGAGGAGGAGTTGCCAATGCGCCGGACGGTCAGCCAGGCCGAGAAGTCGGCGGCTCCGGCGGCGAAGCGGAGACCGGTGGCCGCCGCAGCCGGGCCAGCCAAGCGGAAGCAGGCGGCCGCGCCACCCGCACCGGCGAGGGCCACGACGAGTGCGCCGCCGGACATCGACGGGCTCACCCAGGCCGCCACCGCGGACGAGCTTGCGGCGCTGGACGAGATGCGCAAGGACGGCGAGTGGCAGGTCGGCGGCCGGAGCGTGCGCGTGACCAACCTGGACAAGGTCCTCTTTCCCGGCGCGGGCTTCACCAAGCGCGACCTGATCCGCTACTACGTCAGCATCGCGCCGGTCCTGCTGCCCTACCTGCACGGGCGAGCCATCAACCTCTCACGCTGGCCGGACGGCATCACCGGCCACAGCTTCTGGCAGAAGGAGATCCCAAAGTACGCGCCCGATTGGATGGCCCGCTGGCGCTATCCCGACGCCAAGCCTAGCGAGAGCCACACCTACATCGTCGCCGACCAGGTCGCGACGATGGCCTGGCTGGCCAACCACGCGACGATCGACATCCACCCGTGGACCTCGCGCACGGCGTCCCATCGGCAGCCTGACTACGCGCTCGTGGACATAGACCCAGGGCCTGAGACGCAGTGGGACGAGCTGATCGCCCTGACCCGCGTCTACCGGACGGCGCTCGAGCACCTGGGCGTCAAGGGCTTCCCCAAGGTCACCGGCAAGCGCGGCATCCAGGTCTGGGTGCCGGTTCGGCAGGGTTACTCCTACGACGAGACGCGCGAGTGGGTCGAGGGCCTGTCGCAGGCAGTCGGTGCGGCGTTGCCGGACCTCGTGTCGTGGGAGTGGGAGAAGTCCGCCCGTGGCGGCAAGGCACGCCTCGACTTCACCCAGAACGCGGTCAACAAGACGCTCGTCGCGCCCTACGCGGTCAGGCCGGCCGATGGCGCGCCGGTGTCGGCGCCGATCAGCTGGGACGAGGTCGACGACCCGGAGCTGCGCCCCAACCGATGGAACATCCGCACCGTCCTCGAACGCGTCGCCGAGCGCGGCGACCTGTTCGCCGGCGCACTCGAGCTCGAGCAGGAGCTGCCGCCGCTCGGCTGATTTGCCGCCGATTGCTATGCTCGTCGCCCGTCCCTGGGGGACCGCGGTGATGGGACAGGAGCCAGCCATCGTCACCACTGAGCATCCGACCTTCGAGGCCGGCGGCGAGCCCGGTCGATCCGCGCTGGGCCGCGTCCTCGCGCAGCAAGCGGCAATCGCCGAGATGGCGCAGCGGGCGCTCGAGGAGCCCGACCTTGGCCGCCTGCTCGACGAGGTCTGCGTCCTCGTGGGCCGTGTGCTCGAGACCGAGCTGGTCGATGTGCTGGAGCTTTCCGCCGACGCGCGCCAGCTGCGCGTAGTCGCCGGCGTTGGCTGGCGTCCGGGAGTGGTGGGGCAGCTGACCCTGCCCGCTGCGCGGGGTTCGATGTCCGGCTTCACGCTGGCCAGCGGCGAACCGGTCATCGCGACCGACCTTGCAGCCGAGCGCCGTTTCACCGTCTCCTCCGTGCTGCATGAGCACGATGTCGCGTCCGGCATCAGCGTCCGTATCGGCGGCGCCGAGCAGGCCTACGGCGTGCTGGCGGCATTCACCTCTCGGCGGCGTGAGTTCAGCCACGACGACGCCTTCTTCCTGCAGTCGATGGCCAATGTGCTCGGCTCGGCTGTGGCCCGGCTGCGGGCGGAGGCTGGCCTGCGCCGCTCGCGCGACGAGATGGCGACGATCTTGGCCAACGTCACCGACGGCATCACCGTCCAGCGCGCGGACGGAAGCCTGGTCTTCGCCAATGACGCCGCGGCCCACCTGTGCGGCTTCGACAGCGGGCCGGAGCTGCTGGCCGCGCCGGTCGCCGAGCTGATGGCGCGCTTCGAGCTGCTCGACGAGCAGGGCCACCCCTTGCCCGCCGAGCAGCTGCCCGGTCGGGTGTCCCTGCTATCAGGCCGGCAGGCCGGGCCGACCGCGATTCGCTTTCGCGTCCGCCAGACCGGCGATGAGCGCTGGTCCCTCGTCCAGGCAGCGCCCGTGCTCGACGGGAGCGGCCAGGTTGAGCAGGTGATCAACGTGTTCCGCGACATCACCGCGGAGCACCACGCTGAGGTTGCCCAGCGGCTCGTGACCCAGACCGTCGAGGCGCTGTCAGCGACGCTGTCGATGGACGAGGCGGCGCGCCGGCTGGCCGAGCTGTGCGTGCCGCGGCTGGCTGACTTCGCCGTCGTCGACCTGCTCGAGCTTGACGGAAGCATCCGCACGGCCGCGATCGCACACGTCGATCCAACGCGCGTTGGCCTGGCCTGGCAGATGCGTCAGCGGCAGCCTCTGCAGCCTGGCGAGCCGGCCGGCCCGGCGCAGGTCATGCGAGACGGGACGCCGGAGGTTCTCGAGCTCGACGAGGCGCTGCTGCGCGATTCCATCCCAAACCCTGAAGTGCTGGAAGTGCTGCTTCGGCTGGGCGTGCGGGGCTACATGTGCGTGCCTCTCCGGGGCCGCGGCCGGACAGTAGGTGCGCTCACGCTGGTCATGGCCGAGTCCGGTAGGCGCTTCGCCAAGCACGACCTGGGCATCGCCACCGAGGTCGCCTCGCGGGCAGGCGTGGCCATCGAGAACGCTCGGCTCTACGAGACGGCCGAGGAGCGGCGCGGCGAGCTCGACGCGGTCGTCGGCGCAATGGCTGAGGCGGTGCTGCTGTTCGACGAGCGGGGTGAGCTGCGGCTGGGGAATCGGGCCGCCGCGCGACTGTTCCGCGGGGCAGTGCCCGCGACCATCACCGAGCTTGACGCCAGGCTGGATCCACCATTGGAGGACGCGTCGGCGAGCGATCCATCGGCGCTGGAGGGCGAGCGGCGGCTGGCAGCCAGCGGGCGCTGGCTCGAGGTCAACGCCTACCGGCCACGCGGGGGCCGCGCAGGCGGCCAGTCGGCGCGATCGTCGGTCGTGGTCCTGCGCGACGTGACCGAGGCGCGGACTGCGCAGGTGGCGCGCGATGCCTTCATCGGCGTGCTGTCGCATGAGCTGCGGACGCCGATCACCACGATCTACGGCGGCAGCGAGCTGCTCGAGCGCAACCTGCCGGCCGAGCAGCAGGCCGAGATCATCGCTGACATCCGCGCCGAGGCCGAGCGCCTGGCGCGCCTCGTCGAGGACCTGCTGGTCATGTCACGCGTCGAGCGCGGCGGGGTCGAGATCGGCGACGAGCCGGTGCTCATCCAGCGGCTGCTGCCGCCCTTGATCGAATCCCTGACCGCGCGCTGGCCGGCGCTGGCCGTGCGCACGGCCCTTGCCGACGCCCTGCCGGCGGTGCGCGGCGACGCGACGTACCTCGAGCAGGTGCTGCGCAACCTGCTGACCAACGCCATTCGCTACGGCGAGGCGCTGACCACGGGCATTGACATCGAGGCCTCTGCGGATGAGGGTCGGGTGACCGTGCGCGTGCTGGATCACGGCCCGGGCCCAGGGACGGACGTGCCGGAGCGGCTGTTCGACCTGTTCTACCGCGCACCGGCGGCGCGGACCGTGCCCGGCGGCGCGGGTATCGGCCTGTTCGTCTGCCGCCAGCTGGTGGAGGCGATGGGCGGCTCGGCCTGGGCGCGCGCGCGCGACGGCGGCGGCACGGAGATGGGCTTCGACCTTCCGGTCATCGAGGACAGCGCGGGTTGACGCCGGCCTGAGAGATCGCTGCCCGCCCATGTCACCTCCACGCGAGGCGCTTGGCGGACGATGACCGCCGAAAGGAGGTGCCCGAATGCCTCAGAAGGCCTGGACCGACAAGCGCGAGCGCCAGTACGAGCACATCAAGGAGTCCTACCAGGACCGCGGCGTGTCCAAGGACGAGGCCAAGGAGCGCGCCGCGCGAACGGTCAACAAGGAGCGCTTCGAGAAGGGCGAGACCAAGTCGGGCGACTGATCAGCCCGAGGCGCCCGGGCCGCCGTGTAGAATTGGCCCGGCGCTGGCGAGTGGCCAAACGGTAAGGCACCTGACTCTGGATCAGGGGATTGAAGGTTCGAATCCTTCCTCGCCAGCCATTTCCGTGCCTAGCCCTGTTGACAGGTCTCCCAACGCGTGCCGCCGTGCCCTGTTTCCTTCTGGCCGGCCATCAGTGGAGAGTAACGGGCGATGGTGGTTCTAGCTCGCCTAAGGCGAGATGGTTACTCGGATGGTGGCAGTCAGGCCAACGCGGGCGCCAGTCGGCGGACACCCCCACGATTCGTTGAAGCTCGCCACCGCCGTGATGTCCCACTCGCCGGCAGGAAGCACGAGCTCCGACCGAGCGAAAAACTCCCTGTACCAGGTCCAATCTGGGTCGCTGGGGGATGAATGGCCACCCGTCGACCTCAGCGGCACCTCGAGAGGAGTCGCGACCGCCAGCACGTGTTGCGCGCCGCAATCGCTCGTCCACACCGGCTCGACGTTTCGCCGTCCCCCGACCTCGGTGAACTTGAAGCCCATCACCCCCGGCGAAGTGGAGCCTGCGATCTGCATGCTGTCACCCTCGAGCAGGCTGAGTGTGGCTAGTCCAGTTATCGTCTCCCCCGCGCGCCACGTAGTCGCTGGGACGTGCAGGACGAGCCGGTACCGACCGTCGGTGGCCTCGGCTGTCGCCGCTTCCGACTCCGTTGGCGTTGGCGCAGCGGGCCCGGGCCCGTTCAGCCGAGCGCTCTCGGCCAGGGCGATCAGCTGGTCCTGCGTGAAATCGGAGCGGTGGGCGATCAGGGTCAGGCCGTGCTCGGCCAGCCGCCAGCGCAGCACGAGTTGGCCGTTCGCCTCGCGCCACAGCGTGGCTGGTTGCCCGTTGACCTCGACGGACGAGCGGCCGGCTTCCCCGCCGTAGGGGGATGCGGCGCCGAAGAACTGATAGAGCATGAGACTGCCGCGCCCCGATTCCTCGACCGGATCGCGGGTGAAGCGTTGGCGCCAGCCGCCGGACGCGCTGCTCATGATGGTCGCCTCCTCGGCGAGCTGCCATCCTGCGGCCAATTCGAGCACTGCCATCCCGGCGGGCCGGGCGAGGAAGTGGACGTAGCCCTTCAGGTCGCGGACGAGGTTGCCGCCGAACGGCGCTTCGAGCGGCAGCTCGAGCTCACGCCTGAACCCGACGGCAGGGCATGCGACCGGCGCGATCCTGGGGGGCCGGTGGGATTCCCAGAGCGCCACATGGAGCTCTTCGCCGACGACCCGGGTCCAGCCCGTGTAGCCGACGCTGCACGGGTCCAACAGTTGGAACGGCGCGCCGCCGACGAACTCGATGCGCAGCATGCGCCGCTCAGCTGACAGGTCGACCCTGGCGATCTCGAGGAGCTCCTCGCGATCGACGGGCGGAGACGCGACCGGCACCTTGGCCGGGGATGTGGGCATCCGCGGCAGGACGACCAGGACGAGCACGGCGATCACGGCCACTCCGGCCAGAACCGTCGCCAGCCTGGCCGTGAGGACGTTGCGCACGGTCCATCTGGCTGGACGGGAGAGCACCTCGCTGACTACGTCCGATGGACGGCGGCCGAGCCGGGCGTCGTCTGCCTCAGCTCCCAGCGCATCGGCCAGCCGCCGCTCGAATGCGCTCATCGGCTCACTCATCGCCCAGCTCCCGGCGCAGGTTGGCCAGCGCCCGATGAAGCCGCGACCGTGCGCCCTCGGCACTCAAGCCCAGGTGCTCGCCGATCTCGGCCGAGCTGAGCTCGAGCAGGTAGCGCAGGCCGATCAGCTCGCGCTCCTCGACTGAGAGCCGCTCGAGGGCCGCCCGGAGATCAAGCCGAAGATCAATCGACCGAGCGTCCGGGCTGGTGATCGGTCGATATGCCGCGATCTCCTTCACCCGGCCGCGGCGTCGGCGGCGAACCACCTGGCGTGCCTCGTTGGCGGCAACCGTCAGGAGCCACGAGCGAAGCTTCGTCTCGTCGTGCAAGCGCGGTGGCGCCTGCCAGAGCCTGTGCCACGCGTTCTGTGCTGAGTCACGCGCGAGCTCGCGATCGCCGCACAGCACATAGGCCAGCCGAACCATTTCGAGATCATGTGCCGCCACCAGCTGTTCCATCGCTGCCTCGTCCCTGCGCCGTACACGGTCAAGAAGCCACTCGACGGCGCCCATCTCCTGCCCGATCTCCGGGCGCAGCTCCATGGCCAACTGATGCGCGACGCGGCGTGTTCGTTTCAGGCCGCGCACGAAAGTGGGACGAGGGCGGCCCAGGCCGTTTGGCCTGAGGGGACGTGCCATTGGACTGCGCCTTCGGTCCCAGTGTCACTCGTGCGCGTGCTGCTCCGGACGCGAAAGTGCTGTTGAGCCATCAAGGCAAGCAGCACGAAGGGAGTTCCTCCGATGATCGGCCGACTTCAGAAGCTGGGTGTGGTCCTCACCCTGTTCGGGTTCATCTTCATCATCGGTGGCGCGTATGCGTTCATCAAGGTCCAGGAAGGCGAGCGCTCGCTGCAGGCCTTCAGCGCCGCGCAGAACGTCAAGCTCACCTACAACGAGGAAGGTCAGCTGACCGACCGCGGCACGACAGAGGGCGCGACGGCGATCATGTCGCTCCTCGTGGACGACTGGAAGTACCCGGTCAACATGGCCGAGCTGGACCCCGCTGACCCGGTCGTCAACACGGGCAGCGAGTACATGTACCAGATGGCCACGGTGGCCTACCACACGCTGCACGGCGTGCAGACCGTCACGCTCGCCGAGGACGTCGAGTACAAGGGCGAAGTCTTCGCCGCCGGCACCTACGAGTTCCCGGTCGACGGGCGCTACTGGGCCGACTTCGATCGCAGCCACCCGATCGAAGGCCCGGCTCGGGGGCAGGCCTGGACCGGCGTGGCCCATGCCCTCATCGCAGAGCTGGGCGTCGGCACCGCCACCGCCTCCTCGCTCCAGATGGGCCTCGGTGTGGCCGGCCTCTTCGCCGGTGTCGGCTTCACCTTCATCCTGACCGGCCTCGGATTGGTGTGGGCAACCCGCCCCGAGGCCGTCAAGGTCCCGGTGCTGCGTCCGGCTTCCCGGCCGGCCTGATGGCCCGGCGCTCGGGGCTCAGGCCCCGAGCGTCCATCGGGACCCCGACCGCCGAGCGAGGCAACTCGCTCGGCGGCTTGCCGCGTCTACGACAGTGCCGCCCCCCTTGGCGCGAGTGCTATGTTTGGCCGCAGGGCCTGAAGGGGTGGCCCGAAACTCAGAGGGGGCACCACATGAATCTCCGCCGCGCGACGCTATGCGTGATTTTCGCCGCGCTCGTCTTCGGGGGCTCGCTCGCTCCCCACGGATTGGCACCGGTAGGCCTGCCCGCACCGCAGCCGGCTGCGGCCGCTGGCCTGACAGTGACCAAGGTCAGCCTGACGACGCCAATCAAGCGCGGTCGCCAGGCAACCATCCGCGTCAAGACTGCCGCCGGCGCACGGTGCTCGATCGTCGTGACCTACAAGACGGGGCCGAGCAGCGCCAAGGGCCTCAACGCGAAGACTGCGCCGTCCACAGGTCGACTGGCCTGGACGTGGACCGTTGGCAGCAACACGACGCCGGGCAGCTGGCCGATCAAGGTCTCGTGCAAGCTCGGCTCCAAGACCGGGACGCTCAGAGTCACCTTCAAGGTCACGTCCTGATCATCGGCTGATCAGCCGCCGGCGACGTTATCCTCGCTGGCGATCGCTTCGAGCATCGCAGTCAGCTGCTCAGGGGCGAGGACCTGCGCGTCATGCCCAACCGGCAGCGAGTGGAAGTCCCAGCCTTCGGCGCGGGCGCGTTCGGCAAAGGAGCTGAAGACCCAGCGCTCCGCGGCCACATCGTCAGGCCGGCAGTCGATGTAGCTGCGCGGCACCGCTTCGCAGGCGCCCGTCAGGGAGATCGGCTGCTCGAAGCAGGCCAGAGGGTGGGGCACCATCTTGGGTGCGTACCACTCCTCCATCTCAGGCGGCCCGAGGTCGCCCGGTGCGAAGGGCAACGGCACCAGCCAGCCGTCACCTGAGGCCTCGGCCAGCTGGCGCATGCGCTCGACGAAGGCGGGCGGGGACAGGTCGTTGACCGATTCTCCGTTCCGCGGCACGAAGGCATC
Organism: Candidatus Limnocylindrales bacterium; assembly: GCA_035553915.1. Taxonomy (GTDB): domain Bacteria; phylum Chloroflexota; class Limnocylindria; order Limnocylindrales; family CSP1-4; genus JALYGJ01. Next base: position 9,387 of record DATMJK010000098.1, read on the forward strand.
GACGTACACCAGCCGCCGGATCCGCTCTGGCGCCCCATCGGCCACACCGGTTACGACCGCGCCACCGTAGCTCTGGCCCACGAGCACGACGTCGGACAGGTCCTCGTAGCGAAGGGCCATCAGCACGTCCGTGACGTGGGTGTCGAGATTGACGTCCGGGCGGGCCAGGTGCGCCCGATCGCCCAGCCCGGTCAGCGTCACGCGGTGGGCATCATGTCCAGTGGCCGTGAGCAGCTGGGCGACCTTGCGCCATTCCCACGCGCCTCCCCAACCGCCGTGGACGAGCATGTAGGTTGCCATCCAAGAATGGTACGGCCTGCGACTACGGCGGCCCCAGCACGAAAGAAGCGGCCCGGCGATGTCGCCGGGCCGCCTGGCACGATAAGTGCGCGGGTCGAGGCGCTAGCCGGCCGGGGCGGCCTCCTGCTTCTCGACCTGCTGGCCAAGCTGCTTCAGCTCCGCCATCCGCGCGCCCAGGTCCTCCAGCTCCTCTCGTGAGAAGGCCTGGCGGGCGGCCCTGAACATGTCGCCCTCCTCCTCTTCGATGTGGTGCTCGAGGTTCTCCTTGGCGACCTTAAACTTGGCCGTCCAGGTCTCGTCGGTCACCGGCGTGGCCTCAAGCTCGGACAGGATCTGGTCCACGACGTGGTGCTCCTCATAGCCCTCGAGCGCGAGCTCACGGGCCTTCGGATGCTGCTTCAGCGCGGGATAGAAGATCTCCTCCTCGATCCGCTCGTGGAGCTCGAGCTCGCTCTTGAGGCGGGCGAAGAGCTCGGTGCGCGTCTTCTCGGCGCGCTCGGTCGTCTCCTCCCCTTCGTTGAGCATCTTCTTGACCCGGTCGTGGTCTTCCTTGAGCAGGCTGATTGCGTCCATCCATCCTCCGGCGGGCTTGCTTGACGGTTGAGTCGAGCAAACCTATGGCCGTCGTCGTCGCGCCGGCGCTGGCCGGGGGCACGGCGGTCTTGCGCGCCGGTTGCAACGAATGGCGGGGGACTGTCTGGATGCGATTGCGATGCATTTGGGTCGGGCCGGAGTCGACTCCTCACCACAGCCGGTCCTAGGGTGTGCCTCCGCGTTGGAGGCGCAGGTTGAGCAAGCTGGCGACGGTCGGGCTCGCGGTGCTGGTGGTGCTGCTTGCCGCCCACGCGGCCGCAGCGCGGACCATTCGAGCGGACGACCTCACGGTGATCGGGGATTTTGCCGCGGAGGCCGTCGTAACCGGCCTCGACGCGCCGACGATGGTCGCCTTCGACGACCAGTCGCGCATGCTGATCGCCGAATCGGGCTACGGAGGATCAGGCGCGCCGAAGGTCTCTCGCCTCGAGTCCGATGGGACGAAAACGATTCTGGTCGAGGGCGGCCAGCTCGAGGTTCCGGTGACCGCTGTCGCGTTTCATGACGGGACGACCTACGTGGTTACGGCCAGCACGGTCTGGACGCTGGCCGACGGCAGGCTGACGCCGCTGATCAGCGACCTGCCAGGCCTTGGAGACCACCAGGCGAACCAGCTCGCGTTCAGCGGCGATAAGCTCTACCTGGCCGTCGGCACCGTGACCAACTCGGCGGTGGTGGGGCCTGACAATGCGGTGTTCGGCTGGCTGAAGCTGCCCGAACGGCGCGACCTGCACGATGTGCCGTGCGCCGACGTCACGCTGGCGGGCGAGCCGTTCGAGAGCGAGGATCCGCTCGGCGGCGCACGAAACGTCCAGACGAGCGCATATTCGCCATTCGATACGGCACATCCGGCGGGCACGGTCATCCGTGGCGCGATCCCGTGCAACGGGGCGATCCTCAGCGCTAACCGCGACGGGAGCGGCCTCGAGGTAGTTGCATGGGGCCTGCGCAATCCGTATGGCTTGCAGGTCGGCCCGGACGGCGCGCTCTACGCCACCATGCATGGGTTCGACGCGCGCGGCTCACGACCGATCGAGGACGCATGGGACTGCCTCTACCGCATCGAGCCGGGGGCCTGGTACGGCTGGCCCGACTACGCCTGCGACGTGCCGGTAACCGACCCTCGCTTCCGCCCAGCGGGCAAGCCACAACCGGCCTTCGTGATGGCCGAGCACCCGACTGACAGGCCACCTGCCCCAATCGCGCGTTTCGATCCCCACGCGGCGACCAACGGTCTCGCGTTCAGCCCGGGTGAGCCATGGGGGCCGCCGACCGACGCATTCGTCGCGCTCTTTGGTGACTTCACGCCGGCCACGGGGACCGTGCCCGCGCCAAAGGGCGTCGCCGTCGTGCGCGTGGACACGCTGACCGGCCAGGTCGAGGACTTCCTGCGAAACGAGATTCCGGGCGAGGCGTCAAAGCACGGTCTGGGCGGCCTCGAGCACCCTTCCGACGTGACCTTTGGTCCGGACGGCATGATGTACGTCACCGACTGGGGCGTCGCGCGAATCAGCACGGAGGGACTGAAGCTCGAGCCGGGCAGCGGTGTGGTCTGGCGGATCACGCCTCGGACGCAGTCCGCGATGCTGCCCGTCGGACTGGGCGTCCTGCTCAACCTCCTGATCGTGACCCTCCTGGCCGTCGCGACCGTCGCACTGCTGGCCGGGAGAGCGACCGTCGTATCGCCTCGCGTGGGCGCGGCGACCGGCGCCCTCGCCGGGCTGGCGATGGGCGGTCTGATGATGTTCGTCATGGCGCCGTTGCTGCAGCTGCCGTGGTACTCGCCAGCACGGGTGCTGGCGACGATCCCGCTCGGCCGCGTTGCAGTGGCCAACATCCTCGAGTTCGAGCTACTCAGCTTCGCCGTTGGCATCCTCGTTCTGCTCACCCTCAGCGCCGTGCTGGGCATCCTCTTCGCAATGCTCGCCCGCACCGGCCAGCCGATCCGGCTGCTCGGGGGCGGGTTGGCCTTCGGCCTGGCCGGCTGGGCGGCGCTGCAGTGGTTCGTGTTGCCGCTGCTCTTCCCGCTCGTTTCCGACAAGGGCTTCCCGCCGAACTGGTACGCGCTCTCCTTCGCCACCTTCGGGGTCGCATTGGCGGCGCTGGTGATGACGCGCCGCGGGCGCCGAGGAGCCACATGAGCGTCCGATTCGTGCGCTGCTGGCAGTGTTCCGCGAGACAGCCCCTTTCTGATTCGCGAGCAAGTCGCAACACCTAAGCCTCCACGGCCGCTGGTCCTCGCCGATGCGCCCGCAGATCATCCGCGGCGGGGGCACTCGCTCGTGGAGGAGGTAGATGCGCAGGTTCGCGAGGGACTACAGCCTGAGCCTCGCCTTGGCTGGGCTGTTCCTGTTCTCGTGGTTCATCCAGACCGTCGCCGGCTGGTTCATGTATGTGTCAGAGCAGCAGGAGCACAACCAGGTCGCGACGCTGTTCGGCCAGTCGGGCTACATCTGGGAATGGGCTGAGGCGACGTTCGAGAACTGGCAATCCGAGTTCCTGCAGCTGTTCACCTTCGTCGTGCTCAGCGCATTCCTGATCCACCGCCACAGCCACGAGTCACGCGACGACCAGGACGAGCTCAAGAAGAAGGTCGAGGCGCTGCTCGAGGAGCTCAAGGAACGGGAGGGGCAGACGTCATGACTGAGCGCAAGCAGGGCAAGAGCAGCCAGGCCCAGGAGAAGCGCAAGGAGGCGGCGCAGGTCGAGCGCGAGCAGAAGCTGCAAAGCCTGCTCGACAGTCCGCTCCACCCCGACCAGGCCAGCCCGATTCGCGGCTGGGCCTACTTCGCAGTCATCATCGGGGTTGCGCTGATCCTCAACTTCGCGGTCATGGTGATCCTGAGCGGCGGTCGCTGAGCCCGGCCCGTACCATGTACGGGTGACGGACGAAGGAGGAGCGCGGGCGGGCGCGAGCGAGCTGATGCGCTCGCTCGGCCTGTACGTCGATGGCCCGGCCCGCTGGGGCAATCCCCTGGCCAGCCGCGCGCCGGGGATCTTCGTCGTCGAGCTGCCCGCAGGCGCCGACGAGCCGCCGATCGACTATCCGGCCGTCCGGCGCTGGGCGGAGCGAGTGCCGGGCATGACCATCGACGGGCAGCCGACGACCGCGCCGGAGCTCGCCGATCGGCTGCGCACGTTCTGGCTGCCCGCCGAGCCGATCGTCTACGTCGGCCGCTCGGCAAAGACTCTCGGCGGCCGGCTGGCGGCGATATACGCCACGCCCGTGGGTGACGCACGGCCCTCGTCAGCGGCCCACTGGCTCAAGGTTCTTTCCGTGCAGTCCAGCCTGCGCGTCTGGTGGGCCGAGACGGATGCCCATGAGGAGTACGAGGACGCGCTGCTGGCCGAGGTCGCGGCGCGCAACGACGGCGCCCTGCCCTTCGCCAACGTCGCCTCGGCCGCCGGCGAGCGCCGCGCCGACGGATTGGCCAACAGCCTCCTGGCCGAGGCGGCGGCCGCGACGGCCCAGCGTGGCAAGGCCACCGGGGCCACGCCGCGTCCGCGCAAGCCGGCTGCCCCGCGTGCGCCACGCACGGCCACCCTCAAGGGAGCCCGGGCCAAGCCTGCGGCAGAGCCGACCTACGTCTCGGCAGAGGGCCTGGAGAAGCTGACCGCCGAGCTCGAGCAGCTGCGCATGGTCACCCGGCCCGAGGTGATCACCCGCGTGGCCACGGCGCGGGCACTGGGCGACCTGCGCGAGAACGCGGATTACGAGTACGCGCGCAAGGAGCAGTCGTTCGTCGAGGGCCGCATCCAGGCGCTCGAGCAGATGCTCAAGACGAGTGTCGTGATCGAGGCGCCCGCGGCGGGCGACCGGGCACACCTGGGGTCGACGGTGGTCGTGGAGGCCGACGGTGACGAGGCGACCTACCTGCTCGTCGGGCCCACGGAGGCTGATCCGTTGGCGGGCCGGATATCGCATGTCTCGCCGGTCGGCAGGGCACTGGTCGGTGCCCGACCCGGGGACGAGGTAACGGTCACGCTGCCCGTCGGCACCGTGCGCTACCGCGTGCGCGAGGTGCGCTAGGCGCCGTCCTCGGGCGGCTCAGGCCCGGCGTCGTCATCGCCAAGGACGGTCAGCTGGCGCATGCCGGGATCGAGCGGCGCTGAGCGCGAGCGCGATCGGCCACCGCTGTCGCCGCCCATCCGGCGGCGCGTCTCGACGTCGACCCGGGAGCCATCACCTTCGATCGCCGGGTGCTCGACCAGCGCGACGAGCCGGTTGGCCATGAACCTGCCGGTCCGGACGGGCGTGCCGGAGCGCGTGACCTCGGTCACCTCGACCACGCCGCGGGCGGTGGTGATCTCGATCCGCCGGCCGGCCCGGGTGGCCACGATCTCGAACGTCTGGGTGCCCTGGCCGGTGTCGACCACGGCCTCCACGCGATCGCCCTTCATCGCCGCAGGATAGCGCGGCTGCCAAGCGGTCAGGAGCGGTTGGCGATCCGCTGGGCGAGCGCGATCAGCGTCCGGACGGACGCGCCCTGCGGCCCCTTGGGCGTGAACGGCCGTTCCTCGTCGAACCAGGCCGAGCCGGCGATGTCGAGGTGCGCCCACTCGGCCTCTTCATCCACGACCGCCTCGACGAAGGCCGCGCCCTTGATCGAAGAGCCCCAGCGCGACGAGCTGTTCTTGAGGTCCGCCACCTCGCCCTTCATGTCGTCGCGGTACTCGTCTGACAGCGGCATGTGCCACATCCGCTCGCCGGCGGCACGGCCGGCAGCCACGACCTGATCGACAAAGCCGTCAGGCCGGCCGAAGACGCCGGTGTAGTGCGTGCCGAGCGCGATCTTGATGCCGCCGGTCAGGGTCGCCACATCAACCAGCCGCTGGGCGCCCTCGCGCTGGGCATAGGTCAGACCGTCGATGAGCACGAGCCGGCCTTCCGCGTCAGTGTTGATGACCTCGACCGTCTTGCCGCTCATGCTCGTGACCACGTCACCCGGCTTGGTCGCCCGGCCGCCGGGCATGTTCTCAGTGCACGGCGCGACGGCGATGACGTTGAGCGGCAGCCGCAGCCGGGCGATCGCGCCGATCGCCGCGATGACCGACGCCGCCCCGGTCATGTCGTACTTCATGACGTGCATGTCCTCGGCCGGCTTGATCGAGATGCCACCCGTGTCGAAGGTGATGCCCTTGCCGACCAGGCCCAGGTCGTAGCCGTCGCCGCCGCGGGCGCGGTAACGGAGCACGACCAGCCGCGCCTCCTCCGCGCTACCGCGGGCGACGGACAGGAACGAGTGCATGCCCAGCTTCGCGCAGGCTGCCTCGTCGAGCGCCTCGAACTCCAGGCCGTGCTGCTCGGCCAGCCGGCGGGCCTCCTCGGCGAGCAGCGTCGGCGTGAGCAGGTTGGCCGGCTCGTTGGCCAGCCGGCGTGCAAAGTTGACCGCCTCGCCAACGGCCTGTCCGCGGGCGATCGCCTCTGACAGGTCGCTCGACTCATCGGCGGCCAGCAGCTGGATCTCCTCGAGCGGCGGCAGGCGGCGCTCGTCCGCGCCTGAGCGGTGGGCATCGGGCCGCCACATCGCGTACAGCACGCCCTCCACCGCGGCGCGGGCGGCAGCGCCCGGATCGAGCGCCGTTTCGTCGAGCACCACGGCCAGCCGGCGAGTCGTCGAGTGCCAGAGCGTGCGCACGCCGGCGCTGACTGCCTTGCGAGCGCGCTCGATGTCATACGCGTCGCGCCTGCCGGCAGCGACCACGATCAGTCGCAGCGCGCCATCGCCTGCCTGACGGAGGTGGGTGGTGGCGGTGAAGACCTTGCGCGGGCCGCTCTCGCGGGCGACCCACTCGGCCAGCCGCCGCTCGTCTGCCGGCAGTGCCGGCGGCGCAGCGCCATCGTCATCGACCGGCACGATCAGCGCGTCGACGAGTGATGGGTCGAGCTGGCTGACGGTTCTGAACTCCACTTTGCGAGCGCCTCCTCTGGGCGGCCCTGGCTGGGGCGGGGCCATCGGCGGCAAGGTTATAGAGTTGCGCGATGAGCCGCCGCATCTTCACCTTCGAATCGCCAGATCGCTTCGTCTGCGGGGCGGTCGGGGAGCCGGGCCAGCGGACCTTCTTCCTGCAGGCCGCGAAGAACGGTCGAGTCGTGTCGGTGGCGCTCGAGAAGGCCCAGGTCGCGGTGCTCGCCGAGCGGCTGGCACTGCTGCTGCTGCGGCTGCGCGAGCAGGGCGTGGACGCGGCCGCCGGCACGAGCGCGCAGATCGAGCTGCCACCGCAGCCGGAGACGCTCGACGAGCCGATCGTCGAGACCTTCCGCGTGGGCAGCATGATCCTGTCGTGGGACGAGGAGCTGGAGCGCGTGGTCATCGAGGCGCAGGAGCTGGGCGCGGTTGAGGTCGAGGCCGACGATGACGAGGACGAAGATGAGGTCTCCGACGACGACCCGGACGGCCCCGATCTGGTGCGCGTCCACCTGCAGCCGACGGAGGCACAGACCTTCGTCGCCGGCGCGGTAGCGGTCATCCAGGCCGGTCGGCCGCCCTGCCCGAACTGTGGCGAGGCGCTCGATCCGACCGGCCACTTCTGCGCCCGGCGCAACGGCTACGCTCACTGACCGTGCCGGCGGCCGGCCGGCCGACGCGCTGGCGCTGCTCGAGACGGGCGAGATGGAGCTCGTCGGCCGGCTGCTCGAGGCGAGCAATGCGACATTTCTGGTCAGCCTGACCGGACCGGGCGGCGAGACGGGGCAGGCGATCTACAAGCCCATTCGGGGCGAGCGGCCGCTGTTCGACTTCCCAGCCGGCACGCTGGCCAATCGCGAGCACTCCGCGTATCTGCTCTCAGAAGCGACCGGCTGGCGGATCGTGCCGCCGACGGTGATGCGCGACGGGCCGCTCGGGCGGGGCATGGTCCAGGCGTGGGTCGACGAGGATTCGAACGGCGACATCGTCGCGCTGCTGCGCCGGCCCGACGCCCGGCTGCGCCGGATCGCCGTCTTCGACGTGCTCGCCAACAACGCCGACCGCAAGGGCGGTCACCTGCTGCTCACGCCTGAGGGCCACGTCCATGGCGTCGACCACGGCATCTGCTTCGCCGCCGAGCCCAAGCTGCGCACGGTCCTGTGGGCTTGGCGCGGGCGCCGCCTGAACCGGGCCGAGGTGGCTGTCGTCGAAGCCGTCCGGGCCGCGCTGCGGGCAGAGCTCGGCACAGCCCTGGCCGAGCTGCTCAGCCCGGCCGAGGTCGAGGCCACCGTCCGCCGGGCGGACGAGCTGCTCGCCCGCGGCACCTTCCCCCAGCCCGACCCGACGCGTCCGGCAGTGCCCTGGCCCCCCTTCTAGGCGCGCGCCGTTGACGCGAGCCGCTATCCTCGGCCGGCCGGGCGGCGGAGGGACCGCGGCCGGCGACAACGATCGAGGGGGCGTGACTTGAACCCAGCACCGGGCAGCGTCCGGTATCGCCGCTACCGCGCGGATTCCATCGACGCAGCGAGGCGGCACGCTGAGGACGACGGGCGCTACATGCTCGCCGAGGGCTGGGTAGCGTATGCCGAAACCTGGGACGAGGCCGCCTCTACGCTCGTCCGGGCGTACTCGCGCGGCGCCCGTGCCCGAGCTCCGTACCCGCCGGTGGCAGCGAGCGGCGCCGTGCCCGTGTCATCCGGCGCCGGAACGCTGTCGCGCAACCTCGTGCTGGCCACCCTGGGCCTGGCGGTCGTGGTGGTCGTTGCCGGGTCCGTGCCCAGACTGTTCGATCCGGCCCGCTCTGGCACGAGCCCGAGCCCGCAGCCGCAGGCGACGGTCGTCGCCGGCCAGCGGTCGAGCTCGCCCAGCGCCTCGACCGGGCCAGGCGCCGCGTCCCCGACACCGGCGGCAGTGCCGCGCTTCGAGCAGACGACCTGCCGCAGCCAGTGGATATGGCACGAAGGCGCTCGCTGTGGCGAGCTGATCGTGCTCGAGGACAGGGCCAAGCCGAATGGCAGGCGGATCAGCCTGCACGTCGCGATCCTGCCCAGCTACGGCATGACAAGCCGTCCCGATCCGGTGATCTACCTCGCCGGCGGACCCGGCGGCTCGGCGCTGCGCGATGGTTTCTCCGAGTTTGCGTTCACCGGTGAGCGCGAGCTGATCGTCTTCGACCAGCGCGGCGTCGGGCTGTCCGATCCGGCGCTCGAGTGCAGCGATCTGGTCTGGGTCATCCTCCAGCAGACCGAGGCCGACGGCCTGCGCCGCTGCCGCGAGCGCCAGGTGGGCAAGGGCATAGAGCTCGCCAGCTTCAATACCACCGCCAGCGCGGCGGACGTCGAAGACCTCCGGCGCGTCCTTGGCTACGAGCAGGTAAACCTCTACGGCATCTCCTACGGCAGCCGCCTGGCGCTCGAGGTGATGCGCCGCCATCCGGCGGGCGTGCGCAGCGTGATCCTCGATTCGGTCTACCCCATGGGCGCCGACATCTATGCCGACGGCGCGATCAACGCGCAGCGTGCCTTCGACACGCTGTTTGCCGGCTGCGCCGCAGATGATGAGTGCCGCGCCGCCTACCCCGATCTCGAGAGCCACTTCTACGATCTCGTAGATCGGCTGGAGCGCACGCCCTACAAGGCAGCGTCGATCTTCGGACTCGGCGGGTCGGACGTCGACGGCGAAATGCTCATCCAGCTGCTGTTCAACCGGATGTACGTGACCTGGAACCTGGCGGGCCTGCCGGCCAGCCTCGAGACGTTCTGGAGAGGCGAGCTCGGTGAGCTCGACCGGTGGGTCGAGGAGCTGCTGTTTCCTGGGCCGCCGCTCAACCTGTTGGGTATAAGCGTCGGCGCGTACTACTCCGTCCAGTGCGCCGAGTCGCTGCCGTTCATTAACAATGCCCGCCTGGGCACGGTCGATCCCGGCGTCAAGCCCGTCGTCGCCGGGGCCATGGACTGGCAGTACCTGATCGACAACTGCGCCGCCTGGGACGTGCCGCCGGCGCCGGCAGAGTTCAACCGGCCGGTCGTGTCCGACATCCCGACGCTGCTCTTCGCCGGCACGTACGACCCGATCACTCCGCCGGCCTGGGCGGAGCGGGCCGCCGAGACACTCAGCGCGAGCCACGTCGTGATCGTGCCCGGCATGGGCCACGGCGTGGTGGACGTTGACTGGTGCATCCAGGGCATCGTCGAGCGCTTCCTGGATCGACCGGCGGATGCGGTCCGCGCGGGCTGCGTGGCCGACCTCGGCCCGGTCGATCACCTGCTGGCCACGCCCTCCCCGCAAGCCTCGGCTGGCCCCTGACGCAGGCTTCGGACGAACCTGTAACCGGGGCGCAACGCAGGCCATCGCGCGCTGCGCCGGATGCAACGGGCGAGGAGCTACCGTCAGGCCATGGAATTGCTGTTCGTGCTGGGCCTGGTCGCGCTGATCGCGCTGCTGGCAATGGGAGGCCTGACCTTCCTGCGCCAGCGGCGGATGGGCACCGTCCTGGCCGTCTCACCCTCGCGCGCCGCGACGCGCAACCGAGCCACTGCAGGGCGGGCGTCGAGCGCGCATAAGTGACCCGCATCGTGCGTGCCGGCGACCTGATCGGCATGCCCGTGGTCACGCTCGATGAGGGCCGAATCGTGGGCGAGGTCCGCGACGTGCTCTTTGACCCGCGCCGGTCCAGCTTCGTCGGCTTCACGTTGCGTGGGCGGGGCCTGCTCTCGTCGCCGCTGCTGGGCTTCCTGGCCGAATCAGAGGTCGCCTCGACCGGCAAGGACGCGGTCATGATCGCGAGCGACTCGGCGCTGATGCGCGACCGCGACGCCGTCAAGCAGCAGGTCGCCGACAAGCGCGAGGCGCCAGGCAGTGAGGTCGTCACGGCGAGCGGTACCGCGCTGGGTACGATCAACGACGTCGTGCTCGAGATTGGCCCGGCCGGCCTTGCCGTTGTCGGCTACTGCGTCGATCGCGGCGAAGGCCGTGAGCTCATCGTGCCCGCGCTCGAGGGCGCCGAGTGGGACGATGCGATGATCGTGCCTGATGGCGCGGAGACCGCGTCGGCGGAGGGCCTGGTCGGTTTCAGCCGCATCCTCGAGCAGCTGCGCGCGGCGCGCGGCGGCGTCGGGCTCTAGCGGAGTCACGCGGCGCATGATCCGTCTGACCCAGCTCGTTGGCCAGCGCGTCCTGACGCGCGAGGGCAGCCAGCTGGTGGGCGCAGTTCACCGTGTGCTGCTCGACCCCGGCCGCGGCATGATCATCGCCGCCCAGCTGCAGGCCCCAGTCGGGGGCCACTCCATTCTCGACTGGGCCATCGTCGAGTCGGTCGGTCGTGACGGCGTCGTCGTCTCAGAGGCGCGGACGCGCGAGCCTGAAGGCGAGCGCGAGCAGCAGCTGATCGATGGCCGGCTGGAGCTGTTCGGCAAGAGCGTCCTGACCGAGGACGGCACGGCGCTGGGTGAGATCGAGGACATCGAGCTGGACGAGGTCAGCGGCCGCGTGGTGCGGCTCCACCTGCCCGATCAGGTGCTGCCGCTGGGTCGCTTCGTCGCCGTCGGCCCGGACGTGGTCATCATTGCCGCTCCCACGGCCAGCTCGGCAGCAGCCTCAGCAAGGTAGTCAAGGCTCATCTGCCTGCGCCCGATCATCTGCGTGGCCGAGCAGCTCGAACAGTCCGCGCAGCGGGATGACCACCCAATCCGGGCGATTGTTGAGCTCGTAGGCCAGCTCGTAATGGACCTTGGTAATCATCGCCGCCTCGAGCAGGCCGACGGTCACAGCCGGGTCCGACGGCAGGAATCGGTGACCATCCGCAGCATGCAGGTAGCCGCGCAGGAACATCGCCGCGGCCCAGCGGTACCAGAAGCGTCCCCATGGCTCCAGCCGTGCCACATCCTCCGGCCGGATGGCATCGCCAACCCGGTCGCTGAGCAGCGTGCCGAAGGCGGCGTAGTGGAAGGAGCGCAGCATGCCCGCCACGTCGGTCAGCGCGGAGCGCTTGTGGCGCCGCTCGGACAGGGGCCGACCGGGCTCCCCCTCGAAGTCGATGATCACGAAGTCGCGGCCCGTCCAGAGCACCTGGCCCAGGTGGTAGTCGCCATGGACGCGGATCCGCGACGCGTCGATGGGCTGGCTCAGCAGACGGCGCAGCCGGCCGAGGATCTCGGCGCGCATCTCGACCGCCCGAGCAGCATCAGCCTGCATGCCGGCGGGCAAATCGCTGAGCTTCGCCGCCAGCAGGGCCAGCGCGTCAGATGCCTGGTTGCGCATGTTCTGGAAGAGCCCGCGCTGGTAGAACGGGTTGAACGGCTCGGGCGCGAAGGCCGGATCGTCTGCACGCGCCGCGAGGGCAACGTGCAGCTCGGCCGTGCGCACCCCCAGCTGCCAGGCTGAATCGAGGTATGGCGCGGTCAGCCCGCGAACCTCCTCGGGCGGATCGGTGGCGGCCGCCTCGAAGAGCGATGCGATGTCGACCGCCACCTCGGGCGCCGATTCATCGCTCGCCGCGGCGCGCTCGTAGAAGGCGCCCACCTGGTCAAGCGTGTACTGCCATGCGTCCCCCTGGTTGCCCACGTACTGCTGCAGCAGGCCAACGGCCGCTGGCTCGCCGCCGGCGCGGTAGGCCAGCCAGCCGGCTGTCGCCGGCACGTGCTCGAAGCCGGCCTCGGTCAGCGCCTGGCCGATCTCCAGATCCGGGTTGACGCCTTCGTCGAGGCGGCGGAACAGCTTCAGCACGAGCTGCTCATCGAGAACCACCGACGTGTTGCTTTGCTCGGCCCGGCCTGGCGTGGCGCTCAGACTGCCCTTGCCCCGCAGCCGCCTGAATGCCTTGGTTGGCGTGGCCGCCAGCTGGCCGCGGCCGCCGGCCAGCCTGCGCCGGGCGGCGATGGCGTCGAGCAGGCCGGTCGAGGTGGATGGGTCGTACAAGGCATCGTAGAGCAGCAGATCCTCAGCGCCGTCAGTGGAAGTGGGCTGGATGCGGGCGACGACCGCCTGCGGCGATTCGCGCGCGATCCGCTCCTGCTCCTCGCCGTGCGCCGGCGCGAGTGCCAGCGGCAGCAGGTAGCGCTCGCTCTCGCCATCGGTGAACTCGACGTCGTACATCGCCAGTGCCGCCTCCCCTTGGGCGATGGCCAGCGGCACCGAGTCGAATAGCGTGACGGTCTTTATCCGGCGCGCCTTCGAGCGGAACCAGCGCCGCGCGCGCATGTAGCCCGGCAGCAGCCGGCGCAGCGTGGGCGCGGCATCGCCGCTCAGCAGCCCGCGCAGGTCGGCCGCTGCCTCGATCTGGGGCACCGGCTCGGCTGTGCTGCGCACCTCGATGCCGCGGCCGCTCGGGTCTGCCTCGAGCGTGAACCACATGAACGAGTGCGGCCCTAGGGTGATGAAGAATGGCCGCTCGGAAAGCGGCGGGAACTCGACCCGGCCGAACATCTCGACCGGCACCAGGCCGTGGTGGTCGGGCAGATCCAGCTCGGCGTACTGCACGAAGCGCGAGGTGTTGGCCACGACGAGGATCCGCTCGTCGTCGAGCTCGCGCAGGAAGGCCACGACCTTGCGGTTCTCAGGGTGCAGGAAGGTCAGCGAGCCACGGCCGAAGGCATGGTGCTGGCGGCGCAGCGCGATGAGCCGTTTCATCCACCACAGCAGCGAGTTCGGGTTGCTCTGCTGGGCCTCGACGTTGACCGTCTCGTAGTGGTACTCGGCGTCGGTGATCACGGGCAGGAACAGCCGCTGGCGGTTGGCGCTGGAGAAGCCTGCGTTGCGGTCGCTGCTCCACTGCATCGGCGTGCGCACGCTATTGCGATCGCCCAGGTAGACGTTGTCGCCCATGCCGATCTCGTCGCCGTAGTACAGCACCGGCGTGCCCGGCAGCGAGAAGAGCAGCCCGTTCAGCAGCTCGATGCGCCGGCGGTTGTTGCCCATCAGCGGTGCCAGCCGGCGGCGGATGCCCAGGTTGATGCGCATCTGCGGGTCGTGGGCATAGACCCGGTACATGTAGTCGCGCTCCTCGTCGGTCACCATCTCGAGCGTCAGCTCGTCATGGTTGCGCAGGAAGAGCGCCCACTGCGCGCTGTCAGGGATCTGCGGTGTCTGGTCGAGGATGTCGTAGATCGGGAAGCGGTCTTCCATCCGGACGGCCATGAACATCCGCGGCATGACCGGGAAGTGGAACGCCATGTGGCACTCGTCGCCATCCCCGAAGTAGGCCACCGCCTCTTCCGGCCACTGGTTCGCCTCCGCGAGGAGCATTCGATCCTGGAACTTCGAGTCCACGTGAGCGCGCAGCTCCTTCAGGAAGGCGTGCGTCTCGGGCAGGTTCTCGTTGCTCGTGCCGTCGCGCTCGTAGAGGTAGGGGATGGCGTCCAATCGCAGGCCGTCCACGCCGAGCTCGAACCAGAAGTCGAGCGACTTCTTGATCTGATCGCGGACGCGCGGGTTGTCGAAGTTGAGGTCCGGCTGGTGGGAATAGAAGCGGTGCCAGTAGTAGGCCTGCGCGACCGGGTCCCACGTCCAGTTCGACGCCTCGAAGTCCTTGAAGATGATCCGCGTCTCGCGGTACCGGTCCGGCGTGTCGCTCCAGACGTAGTAGTCGCGGTAGGCACTGCCCTTGGGCGCGCGCCGGGCGCGCTGGAACCATGGATGCTGGTCTGAGGTGTGGTTACAGACCAGCTCGGTGATCACGCGCAGCCCGCGACGGTGGGCCTCACGGATGAAGGTCTTGACGTCGCGCAGCGTTCCATAGTCGGGGTGGACGGCCGTGTAGTCGGCGATGTCGTAGCCGTCGTCCTTCAGCGGCGAGGGATAGAAGGGCAGCAGCCAGACGGCCGTGATGCCCAGGTCGGCCAGGTAGTCGAGCCTGGTCGCCAGGCCGGCAAAGTCACCCGAGCCGTCCGCGTCCGAGTCGGCGAAGGCTCGAACGTGCAGCTCGTAGATCAGCGCGTCCTTGTACCAGAGCGGGTCACCCATGGGCGGCCTCCGCACGGCCGGCCCGGCGGGCAAGCCAATGATCACCACTACCTTTGGCGACGGCCCTGGTGGGCTGAGGCCGCGGCGGTAGCGCGCCAGTCCGCTGGCCCAGGCTCCATGCCACGCCAGCGTGACCGTGATGGGCTCGACCTTCGCCCTCCCCCCGGCGCTGCGCCGGTTCGGCCTGATCAGGCGAGTCCCCGACAGGCGCGCCAGCAAGGATAGTGGCGATATGGGCCTCGGTTGGCGGGAGGATCATGCGCGTCTCAGCTGGAGCACGCGCGCGGGCACCTGCGGATCTAGCTCCACCTCGGTCGAGGAGCCGCGCCACGACTCGACGGCGTCGGTCAAGAGATCGACCGCCTCGAACGGCGTGTCGGCCGGCAGGCCCAGTCGCTCCAGGTCGAGCTCCAACGTCCCGGCCTGCGGCCGCGTCGGGTCGAGGCTGACGACGGTCAGCACGACATCTGAGCGGTCGGCGCTGTTCTTGGTCCATGCGAGCAGCTCGTCATTGCCGATCGCATGGAACCAGACGCGCTCGTTCGACTGGAGCGCGGGGTGTTCTCGGCGAGCGCGGTTGAGCCGCGTGACCAGCGGCGCGAGGCTGTCCGGCCGCTCCAGGTCCCACGTCCGCTGCTGGTATTTCTCAGAGTCGAGGTACTCCTCGCTGCCGGCCTCGCGCGGCGTCCGCTCGCCGAGCTCGAAGGCCGGGCCGTACATCCCCCAGCTGGCCGTCATTGTGGCGGCCATCACGGCGCGCGTGATGAACATCGGCAGGCCACCCTCCTGCAGCGTGGCGTGGAGGATGTCCGGCGTGTTGGGCCAGAAGTTGGGCCGGAAGAAGTCGGACACCGGTGGGCTGGCCAGCTCGCGCAGATAATCGGCCAGCTCGGCCTTATCGGTCCGCCAGGTGAAGTAGGTGTACGACTGACTGAAGCCGAGCTTGGCAAGGCGGTACATGACCTTTGGCCGGGTGAACGCCTCGGACAGGAAAAGCGCCTCCGGATGGGCGGACTTGACGCGCCCGATGCACCACTCCCAGAACGGCAAGGCCTTGGTGTGCGGGTTGTCGACGCGGAAGATGGTCACGCCGCGCTCGAGCCAGAAGATGAACACGTCGTGCAGGGCTTGCCACAGGCCCGGCCAATCCTCCGATTCGAAGTCGAAGGGGTAGATGTCCTGGTATCGCTTGGGCGGGTTCTCAGCGTACTGGACCGTGCCGTCAGGGCGCTGGCGGAACCAGCTCGGGTGCTCCTTGACCCATGGATGGTCAGGCGAGGCCTGGAAGGCGATGTCGAGCGCGACCTGGATGCCGTGGCCACTCGCCGCCTTGACGAGCGCGGCGAAGTCGTCGAACGTGCCCAGCTGCGGGTGTATGGACATGTGGCCGCCGTCCGGGCCACCGATCGCCCACGGGACGCCCGGGTCACCCGGCTTGCTGCTCGTGACGTTGTTCGGTCCCTTGCGGAACTGCCTGCCGATCGGGTGGATGGGCGGCAGGTAGAGCACGTCGAAGCCCATGCCGGCAACGTACGGCAGCCGATCGATCACATCGCGCAGCGTGCCGTGACGCGACGGGTCAGGCGATGCCGAACGCGGGAACATCTCGTACCACGCCGAGAAGCGGGCGCGGACGGGGTCCACCACCACCTCAAGAACGTGCTCGTACGAGGACTCGTGCTCGCGGTCCGGGTAGCGCAGGCCGAGCTCGACCAGCTCGCCAGTGATCTCGTGGTTATCGCGCAGCCGCCGGGCGTCGGCGCGATTGCCGGCCGCCTCCGCCCGGTCCGCCGCGTCCTTCAGCAGCCCGCGTCCGATCTCCAGGTCGATGGTCACGTCCTGCCCAGCGGCCACACGCTTGGCCAGATCGTGATGCCACGTCCCCAAGCGATCAACCCAGCCAACGACCGTGTAGCGGTACCGGCCGAGCGCCTCGAGCGCGAACGACGCCTGCCAAAGGTCGTTGCCCAGCGGCTCCATCGCCGTCTCGTCCCAGGCGCCCTCGGCGCCGGGTCCCGCCCAGCGCAGCACGACCCGGATCTCGTCGTGGCCGTCACCGAAGGCATCAGCCTGCACGTCGAGCGTGCCGCCCACCTCGCGCTTGGCCGGGAAGCGGCCGCCGTCGACACGCGGTCGGACGTTCTCGATGACGACGCGCCGGCGACCGTCGGCTGGCAGAGCGGTCATTGGCTCATGAACGCGTATCACGGATACCATCGGCTGGTAGTATCACTTGTATGGTGCGCGAGAAGGCAACCATCACCCTGGATCGGCGAAAGGCAAGCGCGGCGCAGGCGCTGGCCGGCAACCGCCCGCTCTCTGAGGTCATCGACACGGCGCTGGACGAGTACATCCGGTTGCGCGAGCTGCGGACCGACATCGCTGCTTATACGAGCACGCCGCCAACGACCAGCGAGCTCGCGCTCGGCGAGCTGGAAGTGGAGTTCGACCTGGCCGACGACGACGCGGACTATGAGCTGCTGTACGGATCCGAATCGTGAAGTCACCGGCGCCCCGCAGGGGCGAGGTCTGGTTCGCTGACGTTCCGGGCGACAAGAAGCGACCCGTGCTGGTGCTGGCCAGGGACCCCATGGGCCGCCTGCTCCATTCGGTCGTCTGCGCACCGGTGACGTCCACGATCCGTGGCCTGACGACGGAGGTTGCGCTCGGCCGTGAAGAGGGCCTATTGAGCGAGTCGGTGGCCAACTTCGACAACACCTTCCTGCTGTCTCGGTCGCGGCTCATCCGACGCCTCGGCCGCGCTTCGTCGGCGACGATGGCTGCGGCTTGCGAGGCGCTGGCCGTGGCGACCGGCTGCCGCCCGTAGGCTTGGCAGCGCTGCGCGCTGTCCTCGGCACTTTGACGATCTCAGCGGCCATCCGGTCAAGTCGATAGCCGGAGCGCTCGGCAGCCGCCTTGAAGCGTGCGCGCCGGGTGGGCGGCATGGGAATCGCATCGACGGCCCGCTCCAGGCGTTCCTTGTTGAACCACTCGACACCGTCGTGCTCATTGACACCGATCGCGCGGCGGAAGCGCTCGCTGCGCAGCAGCTCGGCGGGCGCAGCGCCATCTTGCCGCTGGCGGAGGTCGAGCCGCAGGGCGAGCAGATCAGCGTCAGGCAGCGCGCGATCGACCAGCCACTCCTCGACCCACGCTCCGCCGGCGAGCCCTGGCCGATGACGGGCGACCATGTCGTCCACCTGGGCTGCCAGGTCGACCTTGGCGCTGGAAGCGGGCTCCGGTGGCCCGACGCCGAGCAGCTTTCCCACCTCGGCCAGGGCGTCGGCTGGTCGGTTCGCGCGCAGCGCGTCGTGCAGCGGTGCCAGCTCCATCTCGCGCAGTGCCTCGTCCAGCGATGGCACGCCGCGGCCGCCGAGCGAGTCGTGCAGCCGGCGCCACCTGCCGTCGGCATCGACCACGTCGAGCAGCTCGACGAAGGCGTGGCAGCGGTACGCCCCGAGCTCGAGGAACAGCCCCTCCCGAACCAGCGTGGCCTGCGAGCGGAGGTACTCGAGCCGGCCGCGCATGTCGCGCATCACCAGGAAACGTGAGTCGTCGTCGACAACTCCAAGCCCCTCCGCGAGGCTCCGGCCGGTCACCGCCGCCGTCCGGATCCAGCCGCGCGTCTCTGCGTAGCGGTTGTGGTACACGACCAGCGAGCGGGCGTCGCCTCGGCGGTTGGAGTAGGCGAAGACGTCCTCGTTGACCGAGCCGTCGTCCGTCGTGAAGTCGTACAGCGCGAAGTCGGCCGATTCGGCGAAGAGCTCGCGCCGGTGGAGCAGCGGGAATATCTCGCGCTCGTGCCGCTCGATCAGCCCCTGGTTCGGCACCTCCTCGATCTTTGCCCGCCGGAACTCCATGCCATAGCGCTCGGTCAGGCCCTCCACCTGGCCATGGCCGAACATCGGCAGCCCGGGCATCGTCGCCATCACCGTCGCCACGCCGAAGTACTTGTCGCCATCGCCGAACTGGTCGATCGCGGTCTTCTCATCGGGGTTGTTCATGAAGTTGACGTAGCGCTTGAGGATCTGCGGATCGAACTCGAGGGTGTTCTTGACCACGAGCCGATACTCGGCGTTCTTCTCGTCGCGCATCATGTTCATGAACGCACTGTTGTACACGCGGTGCATGCCCAGCGTGCGCACGAAGTAACCCTCCATCAGCCAGAAGGCCTCCGCCAGCAGCAGCGTATCGGGCGCCTCGGCGGCCACCCGGTCCACGACCTCGCGCCAGAACTCCTGCGGCATCGCCTTGTCGAACGCGCGCTTGCTCATGGCGTGCTCGGCACGCGAAGGGATGGCGCCACCGCCCTCGCCGGGCGGCGGATACCACAGCCGCGCGATGTGCTTCTTGGCGAGCGTCATTGCCGCGTCGAAGCGGATGACCGGGAAGCGGCGCGCCACCTCGAGGATCGCCTGGATGACCGCCTCGCGCGCCTCCGCGTTGAGGTAGTCGAGCTGGGCGGTGTCGTTCCACGGCGTGCTCGTGCCGTCGTTGCCGTGGTAGACGTAGCGCGCCTCGCCTGACCAGCGATCGACGCGCTTGAACGTCACCGCCGCATCAGTGTTGTCGTAGTAGTGATCCTCGATGTAGATCCCGACGCGCTCGTCCGAGGAGAGATTCGGGCCGTCGTAGGTGTAGGCGGGATAAGGCGCGTCCGGGCGGGAGATGAACCAGTCGGGGTGTTCGATCACCCAGCGCGAGTCGATGCCCATATGGTTGGGCACCATGTCGCTGGCGAGGCGGATGCCGCGCGCCGCGGCGCGGTCGCGCAGGCTGCCGTAGGCCTCTTCGCCACCCAGGTCGGCGGCGATGCGGTAGTCCATCAGCGAGTATGCGGAGGCGACAGCCTCGTTGTTGCCGCGCAGCTGCTTGATCCTTTGCGAGGCGTGGCTGCGCTCCCACAGGCCGATCAGCCACAGCCCGGTGAAGCCGGCCCTGGCCAGCTGGTCGAGCTCCTCGTCCGGGATCTGGTCGAGCCGCCAGATCGGCCGGCCGTAGCGCCGGGCGAGCTGGTCCAGCCAGACGTACGTGCTCTTTGCGACCAGCACGAGCCTGGGCATCCAGTCGAGGTCCTGGCTGAAGCGCTCGGGCTCCGCGTCTAGTTCGGCGAAGCCGTGCAGTGCCGAGGCTTCCGCGTCGGCGACGTCGCGCTCGCGCTCGCGGCCACCGGTCGTTGGATGGAAGCGCATCCACCTCGCTCGGTCCTCCTCGGCCAGCACGTCGAGGCTGATCAGCAGCCGATCGCCGAAGCGTTCAGCGGCGAAGCGCCAGTGCTGGCGCATCCAGCCAAGCTGGGCCTGGAGCGACTCACCCGCCTCCAGCGCCGGTCGGCGGAGGAGCGTGATCAGGTCGTCGCCATCCGGCCCGAAGGGCGGCTGGCTCGAGAGGTACGCCGTCAAGCCGCCGACGAGCGCGCTGTAGTCGGTGCCCTCCTCGAGCGCCCGATCATCGAACAACTCCCCGTACGGCGCGAACGCCGGGTTCTGGTTGGCCAGCCAGAGCAGCAGCAGCTCCTCGAGCACGATCTCGCGGTTCGAGCGCCCAGCCGATTCGCCAGCGAGGTACTCCGCCGCCGGCAGCGCCTGGCGGTAGACGGCGCTGCCCGGAAAGTGGCGCACGAACTCCAGCAGCGCCGCGTCAAGCGCGGGCCCGTCGAGCTGCTTTGCCAGCGCATCGAGCGCGCCGCCCACGACATCGGGTTGGACCTGCTCGCGGTACAGCTCGACGACGTGGTGCAGGATCTCGTCGATCAGGCCCATCGCGTTGAGGTCGCCGGCCCGCACCGCCGAGCCGGGGTCGGCGGCCAAGTCGCGCTCCTGGTTCATCCGCGCGGCGAAGCGGCGCGACGCCGCGAAGTCGGCGAAGACGACGTTGCCGCTCAGGCCGAAGAGGCGCTCGTCGAAGCCGTAGCGATCACGTGCGGCGCGCGAGACGTGGAACTCGTATGCCGGGCCCGCCGCCTGGCGGCGTGCCGTCACGCAGCGTGGTCCGCCGCGGCGGACGCTCGTCTCGACGGCTGTGGCTGCTCCATTGGGGGTCACTCTAGCGCTCGCCGCCGGGTGGGCCAACGCCTGCGCTGCCAGGACGGATTACGGGGCCATTGACTTTCACTCCAGCGAGCGTGGCCACGTGGTACCGTCTGCGACCGAGGCGGCCGCACGGTCGTCCACGGGGGAGGGCGTGCTCGTGAGTCTCCAACCAGTCCAGCGCCGGCGGCCGGGCGCGCTCGCACGCGCTGCGCTGGCAATGCTCAGCGTCGCCGCGCTCGTCGCCGTGGCCGTACCCGCGCCCGCGCGGGCGGCGCTGCCGCTGACGGAGGTAGCAAGCGGCTTCAGCCAGCCGATCTACGTCACGCACGCCGGCGACGATCGCCTGTTCGTCGTCGAGCAGACCGGCCGGATCAAGATCATCCCCGCCGGCGGCGGGGCGGTCACAACGTTCCTCAACCTGAGCGGGCTGGTGGCGACCAACGCCAGCGAGCGCGGCCTGCTGGGCCTCGCCTTCCACCCGAAGTACGCGACCAACGGCCTCTTCTACGTCAACTACACGCGCAAGTCTGACGGCCGCACCGTGGTCGCCGAGTACAAGCGCTCGTCGGGCAACGCCAATGCCGCTGATCCGGCCTCGGCGCGGACAGTGCTGACCATCGCCCAGCCGTACGCCAACCACAACGGCGGCTGGATGGGCTTCAAGGGCCAGCTGCTGTTCATCGCCACCGGTGACGGTGGCGGGTCCGGCGATCCCGGCAACCGCGCCCAAAACAAGAAGTCGCTGCTGGGCAAGATCCTGCGCATCAACCCGCTCAAGAGCGGCAGCAAGGCGTACACCATCCCGTCGACCAACCCCTTCGTCGGCAAGACCGGCGCCGACCAGGTCTGGTCATACGGACTGCGCAACCCGTGGCGCTGCTCGTTCGACCGTAGCAACGGCAACATGTGGTGCGCCGACGTCGGCCAGCAGAAGTGGGAAGAGGTCAACCGCCACGCTACCGGCAAGGGCGTCAACTACGGCTGGCGGGTGATGGAGGGCAACAGCTGCTACAAGCCGGCCAGTGGCTGCAACACCAGCGGCAAGCGCAAGCCGGTCGCGGTCTACGGCCACCCAGGCGGCAACTGCGCCGTCACCGGCGGCTACGTCTCGCGGCGCTCCGGCGCGGCACTCGCGGGCAAGTACGTCTTTGGCGACTACTGCTCAGGTCGCGTATGGGCCATCCCATCCGGCCACAGCGGCGGCCTGACCTCCTCGCACCTGCTGGCAGACACTGACCATCTGGTCAGCTCGTTCGGCGAGGGCAAGGACGGCCGGCTGTACCTGGTCAGCTACGGCTCAGGCAAGGTCTACCGGCTGAACGACAGCTAGTCGGGCTCACCGCCGCCGAGCAGCTGCTCGAGATCTGGCAGCAGCTCTTCGGCGCCGAGCAGGAAGGCACCGCCGATCACCAGGCTGAACACGCCTGCCACCACGCCGATCGCGACATAGATACGCTGTCGTGACCGGCTGGCGACGAAGCCTGAGGCCGACAGGACAACGATCGCAGTGTTGGAGGCGACGAGGCCGACGATGAAGGCGAGCATCATCGGTACACCGAGCCCGATGCTCGCCGCCCCGCCTACAGCCGCGATCAGCAGCACCTGCGTGCCGGTCTCCGCCCCGATGCCATGGATCATGCCCACGCCGAAGGCCGTCCGCCGGCCGTAGGAGCTCATCTCGATCGGCTCGGCATGCTCGTGGCCGTGAACGCGCGCCTGCAGCCTCCGCCAGAGCGCCCTGGCCCCATCAAAGACGAGCATCCACCGGCTACGCAGCCGGAATGTGCTGCCGTGCCGGACGTAGTGATAGAGCGAGACGAACAGCCACACCCCGAGCAGGACCAGCGTGAGCCCAACAACTCGCCCCATGAGCGGGTCGATCCACTCGGGCAGACGGGTGCCGATCAGCAGCGCCGCGCCGCCGAGGATGGCCACCACCAGCGCATGTCCCAAGGCGTACAGCGTTCCGAGCACGATTGGCTGGGCCTCTACCCCGAGCCAGGTGCGCGGCGGGGCGGCAGCGAGCACGCTGCCGATGGCCACCGGATGGCCAGCCTGCGCGTGGGCTGCCAGCTCGTCTGGTCCGCCGTGTCGATGGCGGTGGCCGGCCGGGCCGGCATGTTCGGCCTGATGGGCATCCTCGGCGACATCGGCCACGCCGGTGGTCGAGGTGATGTCCGCGATCGCGGCGATGTGGTCCCAATCGACTCCATAGCGCAGGCCGAGAACGAGGGCGGTTACGAGCAGTCCGATTGCCGCTGGGTCCAGCATGGCGCCATGTTATTGCATGTCGTTGCAAGTGCAACTGCACACGCCAGCGGCTACGCTTGTGCCGAGATGGCAGCGCAGCGCCCCGTCGATTGGCCCGACGTCGCCGGCCGGCTGCGTGCGCGCGGGATGCGCTGGACCCCGCAGCGGCGGCTGCTGCTGGGCGTGCTGTCCCGGGCGGAGGGCCACATCACCGCCGCCGAGCTGATCGAGCGCTGCCGCGCGGAGGACCCACTGACCACGCCTTCGACCGTCTACCGCACGCTCGACCTGCTGGAGGAGCTCGGGCTCGTTCGCCACGCCCACGGCGTTGATGGGCGCGAGGAGTACCACGTGTTGCCCGACCAGGAGCACGGCCACCTTCACTGCGCCGGCTGCGGCGGGTCATGGGAGATCGCCGCGGACGAGGCCGGCGCCCTTGTCGCATCGCTCCACAGCGAACGTGGCTTCGAGGTTGACCTGTCGCATCTGACGGTCGTGGGGACCTGCGCCGGCTGCCAAGACAAGACCTGAGCTCGCCGCGCGGCTGAGGCGTACCCTCTGCTGATGGAGGGCATCGGCCGCTGGGCGCTGGGCGGTGCGGCCGCGGCCGCGCTGGCGCTCGGCGCGGGCGAGCTGGCCGCGGCGCTGATCGGTGGCGGCTCGCCGATCGCGGCCATTGGTGCGGTCGTGATCGAGCTTCAGCCACCTGGCGCGAAGGACCTGATGGTCGAGCTGTTCGGCGAGGCGGACAAGCTCGTGCTCGAGCTGGCCACGGTCCTGGGCGCGCTGCTCGGCGGCGCGCTCATCGGGGTCGCCGGCCGCCTCTCGATGACCGCCGCGCTGGCCGGCATCATCGTCTTTGGCCTCGTTGCGATGGCGGCGCTGCTGCGCGATCCGCTGGTCGGCCTGCCGTTCGCGGTGCTGGTGGTCGCCGTGGCGATCGTTGTCGGCGTGGCCAGCCTGCCGCGACTGCTGCCTCGGCCCGCGTCCGAGCCACCGCCGGGCGCCGCGGGAGGCCTCGCCCGCCGGCACTTCCTGGTCGTGACCGGCTCGGCGCTGGCGCTCGGCGGCGTGCTCACGCTGGTCGGCCGAGCGCTGACCGCGCGCGTGCCCACATCCTTCGACGTCAGCCTGCCCGCGCCATCGGAGTCCCTGCCTCCCCTGCCCGCGGGCGCCGAGCTGGCCATCGAGGGCCTGTCGCCGATCATCGTCCCGATCGGCCAGTTCTACCGCATCGACACTCGCCTGAGCGTGCCCAGCCTGGACCCGGCGCAGTGGAGCCTGCGCATCCACGGCATGGTCGAGCGCGAGGTCGTGATCGGCTACGACGAGCTGCTGTCCATGCCGCTGATCGAGCGCTACGTGACCCTCGCCTGCGTCTCGAACTCCGTTGGTGGCGACCTCGTGGGCAACGCGCGCTGGACTGGGACGCTGCTGCGGCCGCTGCTCGACCGGGCAGCAGTGCTACCCGGGGCAACCCAGCTGGTTGGCCGCTCGTTCGACGGCTGGACGGCCGGCTTCCCGACGGCTCACCTGGATGGCGAGGGCGCCGAGGCGATGGTCGCGGTGGGCATGAACGGCGAGGCGCTGCCGCCACAGCACGGCTTCCCGGCGCGGCTGGTCGTGCCCGGCCTGTACGGCTACGTCTCGGCGACAAAGTGGCTGACCGAGATCGAGCTGACCACGCTCGATGCGTTCGACGCCTACTGGGTGCCGCTCGGCTGGGCCAAGGAGGCGCCGATCCTGACCCAGTCGCGGATCGACGTGCCCCGGGCCGGCGCCGCGCTGGCGGCCGGCCGGATGGAGGTTGCCGGCGTCGCGTGGGCACCGGCGCGTGGTGTGTCGCGGGTCGAAGTCCAGCTGGACGACGGGCCGTGGCAGGTGGCAGAGCTGTCCCTTGCGATGTCTGACGCGGCCTGGGTGCAGTGGCGGGCCGGGGTCGAGGTCGCGGCCGGCACGCACACGCTGCGCGTGAGGGCGACCGACGGCCGCGGCGCGGTGCAGGAGTCACGACGCACGCCGCCCGCACCCGACGGCGCGCGCGGCTACCACGAGACCTCCTTCTCGGCCGGCTGACGGATGGCGTCTGCTCCCCCGCCGGCCACCGCCTTCGGTCAGGTCCTCAAGCCGCAGCGCTTAGCGTGAAGGCATGGCCACCCGAGGCCAGGACGAGGCCGCGCCTGAGCGTGGATTCGGCTGCTGCGCGGGTAGTGTGGGCCAGCGATTGCCACGTAAGCGCGGCCCCTTGAGGACCTGACGGAAAGCAGGCTGACCCTGCAATCCGTCGCGATCGGTGAACCGACCGGCTCTGCGGCGCATCAGAGACATAGAGCCATAGCGGAGGTGGGATGGAGCGCGCACTCGTCGAGCAGGCTCGCGCGGGTGACGCCCATGCCTTCGAGGAGCTCGTACGGCGGAGGATCGATACGGTGTACCGGACCGCGGTCGGCATCCTGGGCGAGCCCGCCGACGCGCGCGACGCGACCCAGGAAGCCTTCATCGCTGCCTGGCGACAGCTGCCATCCTTGCGCGACGCCGACAGGTTCGACGCGTGGCTGCGTCGGATCACCGTCAACAGCTGCCGGATGATTCTTCGCCGGCGGCGCGTCGTGCGCGAGATCGCGATGCCACAGGGTGATGGCGGCCTGAGTGGCCGGTTCCTGCCGCCACCGGATCTGGCCGCTATTCACTTCGACGACGCATTCGAGCAGCTGCCGGTCGAGCAGCGGGCGTTGCTGCTGGAGCACCATCTCGATGGCCGGTCGATGGTTGAGATGGCCGCCGCGCACGGCATACCGGCCGGCACCGTCAAGTCGCGGCTATTCGCGGCTCGTCGCGCGCTCGAGCGGGCCCTGGCTGAGGCGGACCGATGAGCCGCGCACGCCCCGTGCTGACCGAGGACTCCCTCACGGCTCACCTGCGCCGGCGCGTGGAGGCGCAACCCCTGCTGGGCAGCCGGCGCGAGGATCTGGTCCAGCTGATCGTGGCCGGCGCGGCCGCCGAGCGCGCCGGCAGATTTCGTTGGTCGCTGCCGCGGCGCTGGCTGGCCCCAGCTCTCGCGGGCGGCCTGCTTATGCTGGTTCTGCTGGCGCTGGCCGCGCAGCTGCCCCGGCCTGTGGACCTGCCGCCCGGCGGGCAGGCACAGCACGTGCTCACGCCGGCGGAGCTGGCCGAGCTGCGCCAGGCTCGGGCGACTGGCATGGTGGTGGCGGACATCTCCGCCGCCCACGTCGGCCGGAGCATGGCCGAGTGCAATGGCCGGTCACCCTGCCTGCTCATCGTGCTCGACGGGGTCGCCCCGATCGTCGACGTCGACATCATCGGCGTCGAGGAGATCGACACCAGCCGCCCGGCGGCGCTCGCGCTGCTTGACGGCGAGATCGAGTACATCGGCCCGGTCGAGATCAAGCCGGGCGGATTCGCCTGGCCGGTCACCGACGTGGCCGCGATGGACGAGCCGGCCGATGAGCTGCACGTGGTCGAGGGTTGGCTCGTTCAGTCGGGCCCGCACTCGTGCCCGGCACCACCCAACATCGGAGTCGCCACGCCGACGCCCGAGACTGGGGCGCCGGTGCGGGCGCTGCTCGACTACTGGTGCCCGGCCAGCTGGTTGACTGCCGAGCACGAGACGCTGGCCACAGTGGACGACAGCGGCAACATGACGGGCAGAGTGCGGCCGAGAGGCGACCAGGTCCAGGTCCAGACCGGCGCATACGGGGAGTTCGCCGATCCTCAGATGATCGTGTACGGCCGCGACGCCGCGCCGCTGCCGAGCCACGGCCACTACCTGGTCCGGCCTGCGGGCTGTCCCGCCGCGGCCTGGAGCGGGCAATGCCCCGTCTGGCAGATGGTCGGACGGCTCGGCGTGCCCGCCGATGACGGGACGCCCACCACTCCCCTGCCCGAGCCGCAGACACCAGCTCCATCAGCCGGGACGGCGCTCCATGTGGTGGCCACGGTGGAGGAGTGGTGCGGGTCCATCGGCGGCTGCCGCTACTACGCCGAGCTGGATGGGCCCGAGGACGAATGGCGCGCGCAGATCGACGTCGGGAACCTGGGCCAGAAGTCCACCATTGGCGGCCAGGAGGAGTGGCCGGCCCACCTGCCGCCGGGGGATTACACGATCCGGATGATCAGCTACCACATGTCCGATGCAATCGTGGTCGGCCAGCCTCGGCCACTTGGGCCTGTGGCTGCCCGCTGCCAGGCCCAGTTCACCGTCACTGACGAGCCGTCGGT
>DATMJK010000099.1:0-4730 GCA_035553915.1 Candidatus Limnocylindrales bacterium
CATGGCGCGCAGCAGCTCACTGAAGCCGTGGCCCATGGCGTGCTGGCCGCCGAGCGTGATAAAGATGAACTTGAAGCCCATCTCGCCGAGCTGCGCGAAGGTGACCGGGTCAGGGTCGTTGAACCACTTGAACGAGCTCGACCAGTTGAACGCAAAGCGCGCGTCCGGGAAGCGCTTCCTGACCGCCGACGACCACTCCTCGAGCGGCGCGCGGTCGGACGTCGGGAACTCGCACCAGACCAGGTCAGGCACGCCCGAATCGAGGTAGCGCAGCGCCCGATCGACCGCCAGCTCCATGCCCCGCGCGCCCTCCGGCGCGTCGACCGCCGACAGCCCGTCGGTCCGGGCGATGATCACGAAGTCCTCGTTGCCCAGGTCGTCAGCCACGGCCCGCGCCATGCGTAGCTTGCCGACCATCTCGGCCGCCGGTACGAGCGCCTTGCCGCCGATGTGGCCACAACGCTTGGGCAGCACCTGGTCCTCGATGTGCGCCGCCGCCACGCCCGCGTTGACGTACAGCTCGGTCGTGCGCGCGACGTTGAAGATGTTGCCGTAGCCGGCGTCCATGTCGACGATCACCGGCGGGATCTCGAGATGGCGCGGGGCGACGCCCTTGTCCGGGTCGCCGACGGCCATGGTCAGCTGGAACTTGCGCAGCGCGCTGACGGCGCGCCGCGCCCCGTCCGCGATCTCGACGCTGGCGTAGAGGTCCATGTCAGTCGTGCCCAGGTGGCCAATGGCGAACGAGTAGCCGCTGAAGTAGACCGCCTTGAAGCCGTGGTACATGACGAGCTGCGCGCCGTGCGCGTCGTACACGCCCGGGCCGAACAGGTACGGCTCTGATTCGAGCAGCTGGCGCATGCGCGTCGAAGGCCGCGTCCAGCGCGAGGCCGGGACCTGAAAGCCCTCGGGCAGCAGCGGCGTAGAGGCCAGCGGAGGTCCCCCCTCCCCGGCCGGTTCAGCCGCTGCCGCCCGAGCGACATTGGACGGGCGATCGATCGTCGTCGTCATCTGGCTACTCGTTGGCGTGGTCGCGCTCGCACGGCTCGGGGCACGTGCATTCAGCCACGTCCACGGCGGCATCGGACATGCCGCGCAGCGAGCCAATGTTTTCGGCATGCAGGGCCGCTACCTCGAGTCCCGTGCCGGCGACGATATCGTCGGCCAGCGGTAGGCCTGCGCCGGTCGTGGTCTCGGTCTGGTATCTCATCACTGCCTCCTGTTGACGGGCCGCGCCACCGTACCTTGGCTGCAACCATCAGCAGGGCTATGGCTATACCGTGGGCTGATAACGCGCGTCTATCATTCCGGTCATGCAGCTGGCGCAGATCCAGGGGTTCCTGGCCGTCGCACATCAGGGTGGCGTAAGTCGTGCCGCGGACACGCTGGGCATCACTCAACCTGCCCTGACGGCACGCCTGAACGCGCTCGAGGAGGAGCTCGGCCAGCCGCTCTTCGTGCGCTCGCGACGCGGCGTGCGCCTGACCGACGCCGGCCGCGCGTTCCTGCCCTATGCCCAGCAGGCAGTCGAAGCATTGGCCCGCGGGCTGACCGAGGTGTCCGAGATCGCCCACGGCACTGCCGGCGAGCTGGTGCTGGGCGTCGCGCCCGCGGTCAGCACGTACGTCCTGCCGCACGTGCTCGTCCGCTTCGCCGAGCGCCACCCGCAGGCACGGCTGATCGTGCGCACGGGCCACTCAGAGGAGATCGTCGAGATGGTCGTGCGCGACGAGGTCCATGCCGGCCTGGGCCGCCTCGTCCACCACCCGCTGGTCGAGAGCCGGCCGGTGTTCGACGAGGAGCTGGTGCTCGTCAGCCGGCCGGGCAGCCCGATCGCCGGCCGCGGCGCCATCGCGCGAACGGAGCTCGCCGAGGCGCCGCTGATCCTCTTCGACCGGACCTCGAGCTACTACGAGCTGACGACGACCATAGTCCGCGAGGCGGGCGTGCGACCGCGCGGCATGATCGAGCTCGACAACATCGAGGCCGCCAAGCGGATGGTCGGTGCGGGCCTGGGCGTTGCGCTGCTGCCGCGCACATCGGTCGTCGACGAGCTCGATTCGGGCAGCCTCGTGGCGCTGCCCATCGAGGGTGGCTCGGGCGGCCGGCGGCACATCGTCGTCGCGCGGCGGCGGGACGCGGGAGCGCCGACGCCGCTCGTCGCGGCATTTCTCGAGCTGCTGTCCGAGGTGCCAGCCACCGTTCCGGGCGCGCTGCCGCCGGCGCGCGACGCGATGCGCGATTCCGGCCCCACATCAACCGCCGGCTGATCGTAAACTCCGCAGTCGTCGCCGCCCGACCTTGGGCCGGCCGGTCCTCATACGCTGCCGGAGGCACCCTGCGCCGTGGAGCTGCTGGAGCTGTTCACCAGGCCAGAAGCCTGGATCGCGCTGATCACGCTGACCGCGCTCGAGATCGTGCTCGGCATCGACAACATCGTGTTCATCACGATCATGGTCGGCAAGCTGCCGCCGCACCAGCGCGACCGGGCACGCGCCCTCGGCCTGGGGGCCGCGATGGCGATGCGCATCGGGCTGCTGTTCTCGATCGCCTTCATCATCGGCCTGACCGAGCCGATCTTCACGGTCCTGGATCACGAGGTCTCGTGGCGCGACCTGATCCTCATCAGCGGCGGGCTATTCTTGATCGCCAAGGCCACGTTCGAGATCCACGAGCGACTGGAGGGCGTCGAGTCGACGCACAAGCCGAGCGGCGTGGCGGCGGCGACCTTTGGCTCGGTGATCGTCCAGATCATGCTGCTCGACATCATCTTCTCGCTCGACTCAGTGATCACCGCTATCGGCATGGCGGACGACATCCCGGTGATGGTCGCGGCGATCGTCATCGCCGTTGGCGTGATGCTCCTCTCGGCCAAGGCCATCGGTGAGTTCGTCGAGCGCCATCCGACGCTCAAGATGCTCGCCTTGGCCTTCCTGCTGCTGATCGGCACGGCGCTGGTGGCGGAGGGCGTCGAGGTCGCCATCCCGAAGGGATACATCTACTTCGCGATGGGCTTCTCAGTGCTGGTCGAGTTCCTCAACCTGCGCACCCGCGGGCGCCAGCCGGTCGCGCTGCGCGACGCCTACATCAAGGAGCGACCAGCCGACGCTCCGCCCGGTCCGGCCTAGGGTCGCTCGAAGAGCAAGAGCCACGCGTGGCGGCGGGCCGGGATGCCCAGCCGCTTGGCCCAGCTCGAGCCCAGTCTCTCCACATCGGCAGCTGTCGCCGGGCGGACCTCCAGGCAGCGCAGCCCGAACGCCGCGTAGGTGTCTGCCAGCGCGTGCGCACGTGCTGCGTCGAGCGGCGGAACGTCTTCGGTCGTGTCGGGGCCGGTCAGCGAGAGCATCAGCTCCAGCCGGCCGCCCTCGCGCAGCAGGTCACGCAGCGGCTCTACGAAGCGTGCCTGGGCGATGGCCAGCCCAGAGAGCAGCGAGCCCCAGGGCAGCGTGACTGTCGCATGGTGGGCGCGTCCCGACAGCGGCCCGGGCAGCGACTCAGCGCCTGCGACCAGGAACATGGCGTTCGGGCTGCCGCGACGGTTGGCCGGCCGGGCGGCGCGACGGGAGGCCTCAGCCATCGAGGCGGCTACGTTGTCAATGCCCACGACCAGCGACGATGGCTCGCGCCGGGCACGGCGTAGCACGGCCTTGCCGTCACCCGTGCCGATGTCCACGATCACCCGCTCGTGGCGGGCAATCAGGCTGGCGAACTAACCGACGTCCACCTCGAAGAGGCGGCGCCCGATCACCTGGCGCATCGTGCGAGTCTAGCGCGCGCCCGCCAGGCGGCGGCGAATCTCGCGCTCGTACTCCGGGAAGTAGCGGCCGATGACCGGCAGGGCAAAGCGGCGGAGGATCGCCTCGCGCGGCTCACGCTCGAGCATGAAGCGGAAGGACTCCTCAACGAGCGCGGCGGGCTGATCGCTGCCCGGGTCGAGGCTGGTCAAATCATCGTGCTCGACGCGCACCTCGTGGCGCGTGGCTAGGTCGTCATCGCCCACGACCACGTGACACGTCCAGGCGTCACTCTCTGCCCGGCAGTCGACGCTGAGCTGATGTCCAGTCACCTGACCAGTATGGCCGTGACGGTGGTCGTTGACGATCGCGCGCCATGCGCGCACTCTGGTTGCCAGGAGGTTCGCCATGATTGCTCGAACGCTGGCCGGGGCGTCGCTCGCGGCCCTGCTGGCCACCGCCTGCACCGGCGGCCCGCCGGCCGCCCCGACCTCTGGGCCGACCGATGCGCCAGCGGCGACGGTCGATCCTGTGGCTGGCACGCCCACCACCGGTGCCGGGGCCACGCCGACCGCGCTGCAGGCCACGCCCACGCTGCCTGCACCGCCACCTCCCGACGATGGCTACGGCGGCTACGGAACGCCGGGACCGGCCACGCCTACCCCGGCCCCGGCCACCGGATCAGCCGAGATCACCCTCGCGGACCAGGGCTACCTCCTCGGCCCTGCGAACCTTGCGCTGTACACGTTCGACAATGATTCGCCGGGCAGCTCGTCGTGCGATGGCAGCTGTGCCCAGAGCTGGCCGCCGCTGATCATCGATGACACCGAGACGCCGACCGCCGGCGACGGCATCGACGGCGAGCTCGGCGTCATCGAGCGCGCCGATGGCACGCTGCAGGTGACCTACGACGATGCGCCGCTTTACTACTACGCCGGCGACAGCGACCCGTCCGACACGAACGGTGACGGCCTGGGCGGGGTGTGGCACCTGGCG
>DATMJK010000100.1:0-12878 GCA_035553915.1 Candidatus Limnocylindrales bacterium
GCTCGGGGGCGCGCCACCTGGGCAGCGGCCATGGTGGCAGTGGCGGCTTCCGCGGTCCGACGGGCGACAACCGCCAGTTCGGCACCGGCGACCTGGATCCCATCTTTGCCGACTTCGACCGCCTCGGCCGGCCCGGCGACCCGTCGTACATCGCCGGCCAGGGCGGCGACGGCCAGAGCCAGCAGGGCCAAGGCCAGGGCCAGGGCACGAACAACAACGCGCTCGTGCCATGGACCAACGTGATCCAGGACTTCAGCGACTTCGCCACGACCAGCCTGGATCGGACGTACGTGCCGGTCGACGTGCGCGACTACGTGCGCGACTACTTCTCGTCATTCGACCGCTGAGGGGAGGAGCGACATGACCGAACCTGCCGTCGCCACGCCGGCCCAGGCCGAGCTTTCGGCCGAGGCCTTCTCGGACCTGGCCGAGCGCATCGAGCGCGAGATCAAGACGGTCATCGTCGGCCAGGACGAGCTCGTACGGCACACGCTGATCTGCCTCATCGCCAACGGCCATGCGCTGCTCGAGGGCGTGCCCGGGCTGGGTAAGACGATGCTCGTGCGCACGATCGCGGACGTCATCGACTGCACCTTCAATCGCATCCAGTTCACGCCTGACCTGATGCCGGCTGACATCGTCGGCACGAACGTGCTGATCGAGCAGGACGGGCAGCGGCAATTTCGCTTCCAGCCCGGTCCGGTATTCAGCAACCTGCTGCTGGCCGACGAGATCAACCGCGCCACGCCAAAGACCCAGTCGGCGCTGCTCGAGGCGATGCAGGAGCAGCAGGTATCGATCGCCCGCGATCGCCACCAGCTGGAGCCGCCGTTCTTCGTGCTCGCTACCCAAAACCCGCTCGAGATGGAGGGCACGTACCCGCTGCCGGAGGCGCAGCTCGACCGCTTCCTCTTCAAGCTGTGGGTGCCCTTCCCGTCCGAGGACGACCTGGTGCAGATCATCGAGCGCACGACCGGCTCGCAGACGCCGCGGGCCGGCAAGGCCGCCGACGCGAAGCAGATCGTGGCCATGCAGCGCCTGGCGCGCAGCGTGCCCATCGCGCCTCACGTCACCGCCTATGCGGTCAGCGTCCTCGCCGCCACCCACCCGGACGGGCCGCGCGCGCCAGCGCTGGTCAAGGAGTACGTCCGCTACGGCGGCTCGCCGCGCGGTGCGCAGGCGCTGGTCCTGACGGGCAAGATCAATGCCCTGCTGGAAGGCCGTTACAACGTCTCGGTTGATGACATCCGGGCCGTCGCCCTGCCGGCGCTGCGCCACCGCGTCATCCGCAACTTCGAGGGAGAGGCCGAGGGCATCACCAGCGACGCGATCGTGCGCGCAGTCCTCGAACAGGTGCCTGCGCCAGCGGTCGACTGACGGGCAGTCAATGAGCGAAGAACCGTCCCGAGGGCCCGCCGCCGGGGCCGGACAGCGCGACCTGCTGCCCTCGGCTGTCGACCCGACCGTCTTCGACGAGGCGTTCCTGCGCCAGCTCGAGCGGCTCACGCTGCTCACCCGCAAGGCCGTCCACGGCGGCATGAAGGGTGTCCGGCGGAGCGTCAAGCGTGGGCAGTCGATCGAGTTCACCGACTACCGCGACTACGCGCTGGGTGACGACCTGCGCGCGCTCGACTGGAACCTTTACGCGCGGCTGGAGCGGCTGTTCATCAAGCTCTTCATCGAGGAGGAGGACGTGACCGTCCACATCCTGCTCGATGCCTCGGCCTCGATGGACGGCGGCGCGCCGGACAAGCTGCTCTTCGGCAAGCGGGCCGCGGCGGCGCTGGCCTACGTGGGCCTTGCCTCGTACGACCGGGTCAACATGGCCGTGCTGCAGGGCCGGGCGGCGCGCCGCTTCGCGCCAGTCCGCGGCACGGGCCGGGTCTTCCAGGTGCTGGCCGATCTGTCGGCGGTCAAGCCCGCGCCCGGGCCGACTGACCTGCTGTCGGCGGCGCGCCACTACGCCGCCCAGCTGACCCAGCGTGGGCCGCTGATCCTGATCAGCGATCTCTTCGACGACAATGCCGAGCGGGCGATCAGCGAGCTTGCCGGCACGCGCTGCGACGTCGCCGTGCTGCACACGCTGGCCACCGACGAGCTTGACCCGCCACTCGAGGGCGACCTGCGGCTGATCGACCGCGAGACCGCTGCCACGGTCGACGTGACCGCCGACCTGTTCACGCTCGACGCCTACCGCGAGCGGCTGGCCGAATGGCAGGCGCGGCTGGAGCAGGCGAGCACCAAGCGCCGGGTGGCCTACGTGCCGATGCCAACGACCACGCCGCTCTCCGATCTCGTCTTCGCCGAGCTGCGCCGGCGACGGGTCGTCGCGGCCTGAGCAGCTGATGGGCATCGTCGCGCCGCTGGCGCTGATCGGGCTGCTGTTCGTGCCGCTGATCGTTGCCTTCTACATGCTCCGGCTGCGCCGTCCGCAGCACCAGGTCAGCAGCACCTACCTGTGGCAGAACCTGGTCCGCGATGTCGAGGCCAATGCCCCCTGGCAGCGGCTGCGGCGCTCGCTGCTGCTGCTCCTCCAGCTGCTGCTGGCGGTGCTGTTGGCAGTCCTCGTCGCCCGGCCCTTTGCCGAGCGCCCAGCTGCCCTGGCCCACGACCTGGTGCTCGTCGTCGACGCCTCGGCCAGCATGGCCGCGACGGACGAGTTCCCGACTCGCCTCGCAGCCGCCAAGCGCGCGGCCCAGGAGCAGATCGCAAATGTCCCGGCCGGCGGCCGAGTGAGCGTCATCGCCGCCGCCGAGACGGCACAGCTGGTGGCCAACGAAGCGACCGATCGTGGCCGTATCGCGCGCGCGATCGAGGCGATCGAGCAATCAACCGGCCCGGGCAACCTCGAGGACGCGCTCAAGCTCGCCGGCAAGCTCGCCGAGCGGACCTTGGGCGCAGAGATTCTCGTCGTTACCGACGACGCGGGCGCAACCGTCCCGAATCTGCGGGTGTCCGTGCCGGTCAAGGTCGTGACCGTTGGCCGCGATCGGCACAACCAGGCTGTTGCCGCGCTCGCCGTCCGAGCCGACCCGAGCGGCCTCAAGCGGACGGTCTTCATCAGCGTCGCCAATTACTCCGATCAGGAGGTCACGCGGCGTCTGCAGGTGCTCTCCGACGGCACGCCGGTCACCGCCCGCGACCTGCTGTTGCGCCCGCTGTCGCGCGCCGACGTGGTGATCGACGAGCTGCCCGCCGGCTCGCGCGTCGTGGAGGCCCGCCTGGCACCGCCGGCGGAGGGGGACATGGCGGGGCCGGCTGACCGGCTGGCGCTCGATGACGTGGCCTGGGCGGTCGTGCCGCCCGATCGGCCGCGCTTCGTGCTCTACGTGGGCCCGGGCACGACCTACATCATCAATGCCCTCTCGTTCCTGCCCAACGTCGAGCTCTACGGCACGACCGCCGAGGGCTACGCCGCCACTGCGGCGGACCCGCTGTTCGCCAACTACGACCTGGTCGTCTTCGACGCCTTCCTGCCGCCGACACTGCCCAACAAATCGATCCTCGCCTTCGCTCCGCCACGCACGAGTCCCTTGGGTGAGGTCGTGGGGCCGCTCGAAGAGGTCAGCCTCGGCACTCTCCCCCTTGACGAGCCGCTGCTCCGCGGCGTCGACCTGACGCGGCTGCACATCCTGGAGAACAACGATCGTTTCAGGACGCAGGAGATGGCCCTGCCGGAGTGGGCGCGGGCGATCATCCCGGGCGGCGATGGCCCGCTGCTCTACTCCGGCCTGCGCGACGGGCTGCCGACGGCGGTCTTCGCCTTCGACATCCACAACAGTGACCTGCCGCTGCAGATCGCCTGGCCGATCCTGATCTCGAATCTGGCCGGCGAGCTGCTGGGTGGCAACGCGGCGGCCCGTGATCCCCTCGCGCCGGCCTCGCCGATCGAGATCCCATTGCCGGTGGGTGCGGTCGGGGTGCGCGTCACGCTGCCCGATGGCAGCGTCGAGGAGCTGGCCCCGGGCGCCACCGGCGCCGCCAGCGTGACCTTCGTTGGCACGCGCCAGCTTGGCATCTACCGGGCCGAGCCCATCGCCGACCCGGACGCATCGCCGTCGCCCAGCCTGCCACCAACCCCGACATCCGGGCCGACCCCCACGTCGAGTCCGGCGGGCTCACCCGGCGCCTCACCGACGCCCAATCTCGTCGACGCCACGCCGGACGGGCCGCTGCTCTTCGCGGTCGACCTCTTCGCGCCGGACGAATCGAACATCCGGCCCGGCGACGGTGCCCGGCTGTCTGCGCTGGGCGCAGGCAACGGCAGCGAGCCGCCTGAGCAGGGCACGGCCAGGGACGAGCTGTGGCCGCTGGTGGCGATGCTCGCCCTGGCGTTCCTGCTGATCGAGTGGCTGGTCTACGAGCGCGACGGCGCACGGCGGCTGCTGAAGGGCGTGCGGGCGCTGGTTCCGGGCCGGCTGGCGCTGCCGGGCCGTGGCAGGGCCGGCTGATGGGCATCGATTTCACCATGCCCGAGCTGCTGCTCGTGGGCGGCGTGCTGCTGGCCCTAACGCTGCTGCTCAGCGCGGCCGCGCGGCACCACCTGGCCAAGGGTCGGCGCAGGCTCTCGCTGGCGCTGCGGACGGCGATGCTCAGCTTCCTCGTCCTCGCCCTGGCAGGATTCCAGCTGGTGGCGCCGGTCGAGCGGCTGACGACGGTCTTCGTCGTCGACCTTTCGGACAGCATCGGCCAGGCCGGACGCCTCGCCTCGGTCGCATTCCTGCGCGAGGCGATGGAGGAGCGGCCGCCGGGCGACCGGGCGGCGATCGTGGCCTTTGGCCGTGACGCGCTCGTCGAGCGGCTGCCGGCCGAGCTGGACGAGGTCGACCGGATCGCGTCGGTACCGACCCGCTCCGCGACCGACGTCGGCGCGGCGCTGCGCCTTGCGGCGGCGCTTTTCCCAGACGATTCGCAGAAGCGGATCGTGCTCATCAGCGACGGCAACGACACGACCGGCCGCGGCCAGTCCGAGGCCGCCCTGGCGGCGGCGCGCGGCATCCAGATCGAGACCTTCGTCGTTGGCCTGGGCGCGGCCGAGGAGGTGATCGTCCAGCGCGTCCACTCGCCGGCCACCGCGCGTGTCGGCGAGGAGATCCAGGTCGAGGGCACCATCAGCTCGACGATCGCCCAGCGCGCGACCGTGCGGTTGTTCGCCAATGGCAGCCAGATCGGGGTCACCCAGCTCGACCTCGTGCCCGGGCTGAACCGCGTCGAGTTCACGACGCGCGCCCGCGAGGCCGGCTTCCAGACATTCCGCCTTCGCGTCGAAGCGCCGGCCGACACGTTCGGCCAGAACAACTACGGCGATTCGCACACCATCGTCAAGGGCCCGCCGCGGGTGCTGCTGGTCAGTGGCAGCGCACAGGCCGGGGCAAACGTGCGCGCCGCGCTCGAGGCGGAGCGACAGGACGTGACCGAGATCACGCCCGAGCAGGTCCCGACACGCATCGAGGACCTGGCCGGCTACGACTCGGTCGTGCTCGCCGACGTGGCCGCGCCGCGACTGGGCATGCAGCGCATGAGCCTGCTCCAGGTGTACGTGCGCGATTTGGGCCGCGGCCTGGTGATGGTCGGCGGGCCGCAGTCGTACGGCGCCGGCGGCTACAAGAACACGCCAATCGAGGCCGCCCTGCCGGTTGACATGGACGTCCGCGACCGCGATCGCCAGCCGGATGTCGCGCTGGTGGTGGTGATCGACAAGTCGGGCTCGATGGATGCCTGCCACTGCAACACGCCCAACCGGGACAACGGTGTCCAGATCGGCGGCATCCCCAAGGTCGACATCGGCAAGGAGGCCATCCTGCGCGCGGTCAGCGCGCTTACCGCGCGCGACGAGTTCGGCGTCGTGTCGTTCAACGAGAACGCCCAGTGGGTCATCCACACGGCGCCGCTGGGCGGCGTGGGCGACGTGGAGCAGCAGATCGGCGGCATCCGGCCAGAGGGCCAGACGAACATCTTTGCCGGCCTGTCCGAGGCAGTCGCCTCGCTCGAGAAGACATCGGCCACGCGGCGTCACATCGTGCTCTTCACGGACGGCTGGTCGAGCAGCGGCGCCTACGACCAGCTGCTGGCGCGAATGGAGGCGGCCGGTATCACGCTCTCAGCCGTCGGCGCCGGCGGCGGCGGCGCGAACGAGTTCCTGAGCGATCTCGCCCGGCGCGGCAACGGCCGCTACTACGCCGCCACGGACCCGACGACGATCCCCGACATCTTCCTCAAGGAGACGCAGCAGGTCTCCGGCCAGCAGATCGTCGAGGAGACCTTCTTCCCGATCCTGACCTCATCGTCGCCGATCATGCGCGGGCTGGACAGCGTGCCCCAGCTGCTCGGCTACAACGGCTCGACGCCCAAGTCTGCGGCGCAGACGGTGCTCGTCTCGACGCGCGACGACCC
The DNA here is from genome assembly GCA_035553915.1 of Candidatus Limnocylindrales bacterium. Lineage (GTDB taxonomy): Bacteria > Chloroflexota > Limnocylindria > Limnocylindrales > CSP1-4 > JALYGJ01. Next base: position 6,394 of record DATMJK010000100.1, read on the forward strand.
GGTGCTGGCGCAGTGGCAGTACGGGCTCGGGCGGGCGGTCGCCTGGACGAGCGACGCGACCGGCCGCTGGGCGAGCAACTGGGTCGGCTGGCCGGGCTTCAATCGCTTCGTCTCGCAGATGGTCTCGTGGACCTTCCCCGGCGAGGAATCGTCCGGCCTCGAGGCCGAGTTCGTGACCGAGGGCGACCTGACCCGCCTGCGCGTCCGCTCGGTCGAGACCGACGGCACTCCGCGCAACTTCTTCGACACCACCGCCGGCGTGACAGCACCTACGTTCGACACGCTCGACGTCAGGCTCGACCAGGTGGCGCCGGGCGTCTACGAGGCGCCACTTGGCACGCTCACCCCGGGCGCCTACGCGCTGCGCATCCGGCAGGAGAAGCCGGGCGCCTCCGCGCTCGGCCGGACGGTCGTGCTTGTCGCGCCGACGCCGGCCGAGTACCGGCTGCTGGGCACCAACGAGCCGCTGCTGGCCGCGTTGCGCGGCTCGACCGGCGGCCGGCCGCTCGAGATCGGCGCAGATGCCTGGCGCCACGACCTGGGCACGACGACGGCAGCGATCGACCTGTGGCCACTGCTGATCCTGCTCGCGCTGCTGCTGTGGCCGCTCGACGTCGCCGTTCGGCGCGTGTCGCTGACGCGTGGCGACCTGAGCCTTGCGCGGGCATGGGTCGGCCAGCGCTGGCAAGACTGGCGCGGACCCTCGCGTCGGCCCCAGCAGGTGGGCGAGATGCTTGCGGCCAAACAGCGCGCCGGCGGTCGACGCGCCCGGTCGGCGCTGCGGCCCGAACCGCCCGAGCCGGCGGCAGCCATGAACGAGACCGTAGCGGCGCCGCCTGGCCCAGCTCCGGTCAGGACTCAGTCCGCGGCCGGCAATCCCCCTGCCCCCGAGGGCTCGCCGGAGGCGCCGGACACGATGGCGGCGCCGGACACGATGGCGCGGCTGCGCGACGCCAAGCGCCGCGCGCGAGAGAGAGGCTAGTCAGCCGCCTGCCGTCTCACCCGCCTCATCCGGATCGAGCCCTCCGATGCGCGGCCGGCCCGTATCAGCGAGGCCTCTCGTCAGATCGGTGCGGGACTGCCGGGCGAGCGCCTCGTAGCGATCGCGGATCCTCTCCAGCTCGTCCTCGCTCAGCTCCTCCAGGTCAAGCAGCCCGTTGTGCGCACCCTGCGTGGCGCGGATCAGCTCATCCAGCTTGAGCTGGAGGGCGGCGGTGTCGCGGTTCTGGGTGTTCTGGATGAGGAAGACCATCAGGAAGGTGGCGATCGTGGTGCCGGTGTTGATCACCAGCTGCCAGGTGTCGCTGAAGCCGAACAGCGGGCCGCTGACAGCCCACAGCACGACCACCAGTGCCGCCGCCCCGAAGGCGGCCGGATGACCCGTCGCTCTCGCGGTCGCCTTGGCAAGGCGGGAGAAGGATGCTTTCACGGGTCACCTCCTGCTAGGTCACTTGTGCGAGCGATACGCGATGATGCGCGCGATGTCACCACCCTGGATCTTGATGGCCCTCGCGACGCTGCTCATCATCGGCTGTGCCGGGCCGGGCGCACCGACGCCCACACCGGGCGGCATGGCCGAGGTCCTGCCGGCGCTGGCATTGCGTGGCGCCACAGTCCACGAGGTGGTCTCAGGCGACGCCGGCTGCCCGGGCAGCACGCTGCGCAGCAACGTCGCCCGGCTGGACGTGAGCGTCGCCGGCGACGACGCGCGCTACGCGGTCTACCTCTTCCGCTGGCGCCGGGCGGCGGACTTCGCGGCCGCCGCCGGGGCGTTCAGTGACTGCGTCGACGAGTTCGTCGCCGAGGCTGACGGTGAGGTCACAATCGATGGCGTCGAGATCGCTCCCTGGCGCGCCTACGGACCCGGCTGGAGCGAGGAGCTGCGGCTGCTGATCGAGGAGGCGCTGTCGGACCTGGCCGGCGGCTGAGCCCGTCAGCCGGCGCCGGAGAGCCACATGGCGAGCAGCCCGCCCAGGACGAGGTAGAGCGTCGTCACGGGCGCCGTCCGGCGCAGCGCCTCAGCCTCGCGCCCGGCCAGGCCGACTACGGCCGCGGCTGCGATGAGGTTGTGCGGCGCGATCGCATTGCCCACCGCCGCGCCAATGCCCTGCGCTCCCAGGATGGCCGCGACCGGCAGCCCGGCCGCCTCAGCCGTCGTCGCCTGGAGGTTCGAGAAGAGCGCGTTGGAGGCCGTTGCCGAGCCGGTCACGAACGTGCCGAGCGCGCCGAGCGCCGGCGCGAGGAGCGGCCACCAGTTGCCCAGGGCGCTTGCCGCGGCCATGGCCAGCTCCTCGATCAGGCCCGCATGGAGCATCAGCCGGGCCAGGCCAAGCATCGCCAGCAGGGCCGCCGCCACCGGCGCCATCCGGCGCAGCGTCTCGACCAGCGAAGCGCCCAGCTGTCGGGCGCTGCGGCCCTGCCACAGCGCGCCAGCCACGAGTGCCACGAACAGCATCGTGCCGGGGTGGAACAGCGGCGCGAAGCTGCCCGCGTAGGCACCGCCGGCGAGGTCCCAGCGCAGCTCGACTGACTGTGCCGCCACGCGCAGCGGCTCGACGAGGCGCGTCGCGAGCACGACCATCACAAGCACGAGATACGGGGCCGCCGCGCGAAGCAACAGGCGCGGACGCAGAACGGGCCCACCGCCGCTCGGCCCGGCCCGGCGTGCGACGAGGAGCGCGGCGAACGCGGCACCGCCGATGACCGCGCCGCCGAGGGTTGGCAGCTCAGGGCCGACGAAGAGCGCCAGCGCGGCGAAGGGCAGCGTGAACAGCACCCACGCCGCGATCGTCCAGGCCCACAGCCGGTCGGGGGCCACGGGCGAGACCTCTGGGCTCTCCCGGCGCTTCAGCATCAGCGCCACTGCGCCGATAAGCACCCACCCGAGAAGCGCGCCGTAGACGACCGTCGCACTTGCCAGGAGAGCGGGCTCCACGCCCGTCGTGGCCGCCTGGATGAGGATCGGCGTGCCGACCGCGCCGAAGGATACCCCGACCGCGTGGCCCACCAGCGCCGCGCCGACGGCGCGCAGCGGCGAGAAGCCGAGCGCAACGAGGAACGGCGCGGCCAGCGCGGCGGCCGTGCCGAAGCCCGCTGCGCCCTCGAGAAGCAGCGCAAAGAACCATGCCACGAGCAGGCCGGTCAGCCGCTGGTCGCCGGCCAGGCGGCCGAGCGCCGCACGCAGCTCGTCGACGGCGCCGCCGGCGACCTGCAGCGAATGGATGGCCAGGGCCGGCACGATGATCCACAGGATCGTGAGTGCGGTAAAGGTCGCCTCCGCCAGCGCGCCGCCAATGGCGCCGGCTGCGCCGCCCGGGGCCGTCGGCAGGTCGAACGCGAAGAGCCCGAGCAGCAGCGCCACCATCAGGCCCGCCGCGCCGGCCCTGCCTGCCGACCAGCGGGCGCCGAGCATCAGCGCCAGGACCACCACCAGCGGCAGCGCCGCGAGCAGGGCCATTCGGGCTCAGGCCACGAGGTCGGGTGAGACCTCGTGGACAGGTCGGCCGGTCTGCTCGAAGGAGCTGATATTGGCGATCGTGGTCTCGGCGATGCGCGTCAGCGCCTCTTCGGTGAAGAACGCCTGGTGGGCGGTGACGAAGACGTTGGGGAAGGTGAGCAGGCGCGCGAACACGTCGTCCTGGATCATCTCGCCTGAGAGGTCCTCGAAGAAGAGGTCGGCTTCCTCCTCGTAGACGTCGATGCCCAGGTTGCCGACGTGGCCTTCCTTGAGCGCCTCGATAACGGCGGCGGTGTCGATGAGCGCGCCCCGGCTGGTGTTGATGATCATCACCCCGCGCCTCATCTTGGCCAGTGCCGCAGCGTCGATCAGGTGGTATGTCTCCGGCGTGAGCGGCGCGTGGAGGGCGATGATGTCCGACTCGGCAAACAGCCGATCGTGGTCCACGTACTCGCCGATCTGGCGGACGTCGTCGTTGGGGTACGGGTCGGTGGCCAGGATGCGGCAGCCGAAGCCGGCCATGATGCCCGCGAAGACGGTACCGATCCGGCCCGTGCCCACGACCCCGACCGTCCGGCCGTGAAGGTCGAAGCCGAGCAGCCCATCGAGCGCGAAGTTGCCCTCGCGCACGCGCACGTACGCCCGATGGAGCCGGCGATTGACGGCCAGGATCAGCGCCACCGCGTGCTCGGCCACGGCGTGCGGCGAGTACGCAGGCACGCGGGCGATGGTCACTCCGAGCCCGGCAGCGGCCGCGAGATCGACGTTGTTGAAGCCGGCCGAGCGCAGCGCCACCAGCCTGAGCCCTTCGCCGGCGAGGCGCTCGAGGGCCGGCCGATCGACGATGTCGTGGACGAACGCGCACAACGCCGGATAGCCCTCGCCCAGCGGCACCGTGTCAGGCCCGAGACGCGGCTCCAGGAAGACGAGGTCGTGCCTGGCATCGCTGTTGGCGGCGGTGAGGAACTGGCGGTCGTAGCCCTTGGTGCTGAAGACGGCAACTCTCAAGACCACCAGTCTAGGCGCCGCGGCAGCGAGGCCGCGGACCGGCCGCGCGCCGGGCCGGTAGCATGGCCCGCGTGAGCGACCCGCGCTGGCCGACGTTCGGACGTGACGTGCCCGACGCAGCCTGGCGGCCGGCGCCCGACGCCGCGAGCGCCACTCGACTCGGCCGCTTCGTCCGCGCCGCCGGCGTCGCCGACATCGAGGCCCTCCAGGCACGGGCCGCCGTCGACCCGGCCTGGTTCTGGGGTGCGGCCGCGGAAGACATTGGACTGGCCTGGCAGCGCCGGCCGCAGCAGGTACTCGACACGTCAGCTGGAGTGGAGTGGTCGCGCTGGTGGGGCGGCGGCGCGTTCAACTACGCCGCCGCCGCGATCGAGCCGCGTGCGGGGACGGCGCCCGACCAGACGGCGCTGTCGTGGGAAGGCGAGGACGGCACCATCCGGCAGCTGTCCAGCGGGCAGCTGCGCGACGAGACCCTGCGGGCAGCGGCAATGCTCACCCGGCTGGGCGTGCGCGCGGGCGACCGGGTCGGCATCTTCCTGCCGCTGCTGCCGGAGACCGTGGTCAGCGTCCTCTCGCTGGGCCTTCTGCGGGCGATCTACGTGCCGATCTTCTCGGGTTATGCCGCGCCGGCCGTGGCCAGCCGCCTGAACGACTGCGCGGCCAGGCTGCTGATAACCGCCGACGGCACCTTCCGGCGCGGCAGTCGCGTGGGGCTCAAGGAGACCGCCGACCAGGCAGCCGACCAGGCGCCGTCTGTCGAGACGGTGCTCGTCGTCGGACGGCTGTCAGGCCGCCGACCTGGGCAGGGATGGCGTGCCGGCCGCGACCGCTGGTGGGCGGACGAGATGGCGGCCGTCGAGCAGCCACTGGCGGAGGTCCCGCTGACCGAGCCCGAGACGCCGTACATGATCATCTACACCTCGGGCACGACCGGCCGACCCAAGGGCGCCGTCCACGCCCACGGCGGCTTCCCGGTCAAGGGCGCGCAGGACCTGGCGCACTGCTTCGACCTTGGCCCGGGCGACCGCCTCTTCTGGTTCACTGACCTTGGCTGGATGATGGGCCCGTGGGCGATCAGCGGTGGCTTGCTGCTGGGCGCCCAGCTGGTGCTGTACGAGGGCGCGCCGGACCATCCGGGGCCTGATCGGCTGTGGTCGCTCGTGGCGCGCCACCGGGTGACCCATCTCGGCCTCTCGCCGACGGTAGTGCGCGCGCTGATGCCCCACGGCAGCGGCCCGGTCAGGGAGCACGACCTGTCGTCGCTGCGCGTGCTCGGCTCGACGGGTGAGCCGTGGAATCCGGAATCCTGGTGGTGGTTCTTCAACGAGGTCGGTGGCGCTCGGCTGCCGCTGGTCAACTACTCGGGCGGCACCGAGGTCAGCGGCGGCATCGTCGCCTGCAACTTGCTGACACCGATCAAGCCGTGCTCCTTTGGCGGACCGAACGTGGGCACGGCCGCCGACGTGATCGACGCCGCCGGGGCGAGCGTGCGCGGCCAGGTCGGCGAGCTGGCCGTGCGCCAGCCGCTGCCGGGCATGACGCGCGGCTTCTGGCAGGACCCCGAGCGCTACGTCGAGACGTACTGGTCGCGGGTGCCCGGAACCTGGGTGCATGGCGACTGGGCGCTCGTCGACGAGGACGGCTACTGGTTCATCCACGGTCGGTCGGACGACACCCTCAAGGTGGCCGGCAAGCGCGTCGGGCCGGCCGAGGTCGAGAGCGCGGCGGTGGCTCACCCGGCTGTGCTCGAGGCGGCCGCGGTCGGAATTCCGCACGCGGTCAAGGGCGAGGCGATCGTCGTCTTCTGCCGGCTGCGGCCGGGCGAGGCCGATGACCCCGACCTGCGCCGCTCCATCTCGGACAAGGTCGTCGAGCAGATGGGCAAGGCGCTACGGCCCGAGGCGATACACGTCGTGCCAGAGCTGCCCAGGACGCGCTCGGGCAAGGTCATGCGGCGCGTCGCCCGCGCGGCCTACCTAGACACCGACCCGGGCGACCTGACGGCGCTCGAGAACCCGCT
>DATMJK010000101.1:0-12092 GCA_035553915.1 Candidatus Limnocylindrales bacterium
GCCGAGCCGGCGTGCCGTCAGCGGCAGCAGCGAGCCGATGGTCGTGGCCAGCGTGCAGACCACGAACAGCGTGGCGGACACGATCGTCGCCACCGCCAGGTCGCGCTCGGGCTGGATGCTGAGTAAGCGCACGAACAGCAGCGCCGGCAGGAATGCGAGCGCACCGAGCATCGCGCCGAGCAGCAGGCCGACGCGCATCTCGCGCAGCACCACCAGCGCCACGTCCGTGCCGCGCACCTCACCGACGGCAAGTGCGCGCGTGACGGTCGTCGCCGCCTGCGCGCCGGTATTGCCTCCCGTGCCAATGACCAACGGGATGAACAGTGTCAGTGCCACCACCTCAGCCAGCCGCTTCTCGAAGCCGGCGAGCACCGTCACCGTCAGCGTGGCGGCGAAGATCAGCACGAACAGCCAGACGATCCGGCTGCGCGCGATGCCCAGCACCGACACCGCGAGGTACGGATGGGCCAGCGGCTCGGCGCCACCGGCGCGGGCGACGTCCTCCGTCTGCTCCTCCTCGAGGATCTCCATCGCGTCATCGACGGTCACGATGCCGACGAGCCGCTCCTCGCTGTCGACGATCGGCAGGGCCAGCAGGTTGGCCTCCTGGATCAGCCGCGCAACATGCTCCTGGTCGTCGTCGACGTGGGCTTTGTAGACATCGGTGTCCATCAGGTCGCCCACGCTCGCGGCCGGATCGGCGAGGACCAGGTCGCGCAGCCCCAGCGCGCCGACGAGCCGGCGCTGCGGGTCGGTCACCGGCAGGGCGTAGATCGTCTCGGCGTTGGCCCCAAGACGGCGCAGCCGGGCCAGCGCGTCCGCGACGGTCTGGTCAGCGCGCAGGTTGGCCACCTCGGGCGACATGACGCGGCCGGCCGAGTTCTCCGGGTAGCCGAGCAGCCGCGCAGTGAGCGCCCGCTCATGCGGGCTAAGCCCGGCGAGCAGCCGCTTGGCGACCTTTGCCGGCATCTCGTCCACCAGCCGCGCCCGGTCGTCGGGGTCCATGTCCTCGAACAGCTGGCGCACCGCCGGTTCGCGCAGGCCCTCCAGCAGCTCCTGCTGGTGGATCGGGTCGAGCGTCTCGAAGACCTCCAGCGCACGATCCTTGGCCAGCAGCCTGAAGGGCACGGCTCGATCAGCCGGCGCGAGGCGAGCGAGCTCGTCGGCGATCTCGACCGTGCTCGCCTCGTTCAACCAGGCGTTGAGCGCCTCCACGTCGCGCCCACTGACCAGGTCAGGCGTCATCGTCAAGCTGGCAGGTCCTCTTGGGGTTTCACTCGCGATGGTAGGCGAGTCGCGGCCCGGCCGCGCCGCCGTCCGTGCCCGCACCGGTCGCGTTTGCCGGCCGGCGCACGCTCCGCGCCGCGACGAAATGACGGGCGCGGCCCCGATTTGGTACCCTGCGGGCCGCCCCTCATGCGCGCGCGTCCTCGCAGCGCGCCCCACGCGAAGGACCCTGATGAGCTTCTCCCTGACCGATCAACCCGCCCAGCCGCCCGCAATCAACGCCACCCGCCTCAAGCGCCAGCTGACCGAGCAGGCGATCGAGGCCGCGGCGAAGGGCGAATGGGAGGCGGCCGCTGACATCAACCGCCGCCTGCTCGAGCTGGGCGCCTCCGTTGACGCCGAGAACCGCCTGGCCAAGGCCCTGTGGGAGATGGGCGAGCTGGCCCAGGCCCGTGAGCACTACCAGACGGCCCTCGCCCTCGACCCCACGAACCGCATCGCCGAGCGCAACATCGGCCGGCTGCGCATGCTCCAGGCAGAGGCGGGCAAGAAGACGACGCCCTCGCCACAGGGCTCCAAGGCGCCGGTCTCGATCTTCATCGAGGAGACCGGCAAGACCGGCTTCGCCCATCTCCTCGACCTGGCCGAGCCGAAGCAGCTGGCGATCGTCAATCCCGGTGACGCGGTCGAGCTGCGGCCGGATGGGCCGCGCCTGGCCGCCCACTCGAATGGCATGCACATCGGCTTCGTCGAGCCGCGCGTCGCGGCCCGGCTGCTGAAGCTGATGGCAGACGGCAACAAGTACTCCGCCGGCGTGACCAGCATCGGCGAGCGCGACGTCCGGATCATCGTCCGCGAGACCTACCAGGACCCGTCCAACTACGGCAAGGTCTCGTTCCCCACCGCGGCCAAGGTTTCCGACCTGCGCCCGTACACCAAGGGCACCCTGATCCGCGAGGAGATGGAGCTCGAGGATGAGCTGGAGCTCGACGAGGAGGACGAGGGCATCGAGGACATCGGCCGCGTCCTGCCGGCCGAGGAGACCGTCGAGGAAGCATTCCTCGGCGAAGAGGACCTGGCCGACGATTCCGCTGACGACGAGGACGAGTCCTAGGCCCGACACGGGCCGCGGCCGCTGGCCGCTGCCGGCCGGCCGCAGGGTCAGTTGGCCGCAGTCGGCCGGCCGCAGTCGGCCAACCATAGTCAGGTGGCCGCTGTCACCGGCCGCAGTCGCCCATATGCTCAGGGGCAGAACCTTATCTCTGCCTCTTCCAGCCCGACTTGGTCATCCGCCCAAGGTGGAGCACTAACAGGCCGCACGAGCGGTTGAAGCTCGTCATACGCCCAGGGACGCACCCTTAGGCCATCTCGGCGCCGTCCGATCTGACATTGAGTTTCGCGGGTGATCATTAGCCCAGTTCCGTCGCCCCAGCCCCCATCGGGGCCGCCATCGTCACGCTCATGCCGCCGCCGCCGGACGACGCCGGACGCGCTTTACCGTGGCAAGTCGCCGGTTAAGGTGTGGCTGCTGAGCGTTTGACCAGAAAGACAGCGCTGCCACGGCCGTGGACGGATCCTCGAGCCACGAGCGAATGCTCCGCCCATCAAGCGGAAAGGCCGCGCGCAGCATCGTTCGGTGACTGCCCACCCGGCGGCGATTCGTGCTGCTGTCCGCAATGACGACCCAGGCCGCAACGCGACGCGCGTGCCAGCCGCGCTCGGCCGCGACCTCCGGCGCCAGGCGGCGCTTGACATCCATGCGGCCGACAAGTCGATTGATGTCGACCACCTCCGTCTTGAGCTCGATCACGAGCAGCGTGCCTGTCGCCTCGTGCCAGGCGAGGATGTCCATCACACCGCGCTCACCGAAGCGGGAATAGGACACCTCCGGCGCAACGATCCAGCCCGGAAATGAGCCGAAGAAGCGCGCCAGCGCCTCGTGCAGCGCGGAGTGCCGGGCATTGAGCAGGCGATCGAGATCGCCGCCCCGCCAGCTGGCGCTCAGCCGGAGCTGGATGTCAAGCGCCTCAGCGACGTTCAGCAGATCGCGCAGCGAGAGCTGATCCAGCCGGCCACGCTCGAGCCGCGAGACCGCTTGGCGCGTGACGCCAGCCCGAGCCGCGACGTCGGCCTGACGCCAGCCCCTGCTAATCCGTATGGCGCGGAAGATTGCCGCCAGGCGATTGAAATCCACGCGGGAAGTGTCGGCGTGCGGCCTTCACGGCCACTTATGGCGGCGTGACCAGGTTCGGCGTGCGGCCTTCACGGCCACTTATGGCGGCGCGACCAGGTTCGGCCGGCGGCCTTCGGCCGGCGGCCTTCGCGGCCCTCGGCAACTCATGGCGCGGTCCGGTCGTACAGTCAGGACGCCATGAATACCAGACGTGACGTGATACGCGGCCTGCGCAACGGGCTGATCGGCGCCGGCCTGGTGCTGGCGCTAGTGGCGCTCGGCTTCACGCTGCTGGCCGCGGGGCGGCCGTTGCTCGGCACGACGCTCAGCCTGGACAACGCACTGAGCACCGGCCTGCTGCTGGGCTCGGCCGTCGCGCTGGGCTATCTCGGCCTCGGCGGCGTGCTGTTCCTGGCCGGCCTGCTGCTGCGGGCCGATCCCCGCTGGCTGACGCGTGACGCCTGGCTGGCTGCGCCGGTCCTCGCCGTGCTGGCCGCGGCCGCTTTCGGCTTCGCATCTGGCGTTGGTGAGTACGCCGACCGGCCGCTGACCCGCGCCGGCAGCGTCAGCCTCGACGTAGAAGGGCCGGACATCGGTCGCGTACAGGTGAGCGGACAGGCCCAGTGCATCCTCGAGGAGGGCATCCACCTTGCGGTCCATGCCGGCACCGGCGACGGCAGCGCCCTGCTGGCGCCGGACGGCCGGCAGGTGCGCATCCAGTTCGGGCTGGTCGGCGGCAGCACACCTCGCCTCGCGCTCGACATCGGCTCGGCCAGCGCCGCCGACGCGCGGTCGCCGGCGCCGTTGCTCCACCTCGTGCCCGGCGCAACGCGCCATGGCGGCCGGCTGGAGTTCGCCGGCCTGGCGCCGCTCAACTCGGCAACCGGCGCGCCCGCCGAGATGCAGGCGTGGAGCGGCAACCTGGCCTGGCAGTGCTCGTTCTGACGGCGGTCGGCCGCTAGACTCGGGCTCAATGGCTGAGCCGTTCTCGTCCCTCTTCCGGCCCAGCAACGCACCATCGCTGCCCGCCTTCGAGCGACTTGCCCCGCCGCCGCCGGAGAACGTGATCGTCGCCGAGATGGCAGCGCGGACGGCGCCCGGCGACGTGGTCATCGACCTGCACGGCCGCGGCGGCTGGGTGGCGCGCAACGGCATCGGCGCGCTGCGCCGGGTGTATGACCTCGAGTCAAGCCCACTGACCCGGCTGCTCGCCGAGGTCGTGCTGCGTCCGCCCGACCTGCGCCACTACGACGCAGCGGTGGCCACGCTCGCCGCCCATCCGCGCGGCGAGACGGACCTGCGGCAGGCCCTGACCGAGCCGTTCAGCACGCGCTGTCCATCGTGCGGCCGGATCGTCGTCGTCGACGAGTTCATCTGGGACGGCTCGGCCGAGGCGCCATCGCGACGTGTCTTCCGTTGCCCGTTCTGCCGCGAGCAGCAGCGCGGCCAGGAGCAGCGCTCGCTGCCGCTCGAGAAGGACGACATCGCGCGTGCCCGCTCGGTCGGCGACCGGCCGCGCGCGCTGCGCATGCTCCGCGCCCGCTTCCCGGTGCCTGAGCACGACCACGCACTGCCTGACCAGCTGCTCGACCTGTACACGCCGCGCACGCTGGTCGCGCTCGAGGCGATCATCAACCGGCTCGAGGTGGACCTCCGCGCTGCGCCGATTGCCGCCGCCCTGCAGCTGGCCCTCGTCCACGCGCTGCTGCCCATGTCAAAGCTCAACTCGTACCCCGGCCGCGTCGCCGCGCTGCGCATCCAGCACGGCCGCATGCGCCCGCTGGGCGAGAGGCAGTGGCGCGAGCGCAACCCGTGGCTGGCCTTCGAGGATGCCTGCCGCCAGGTGCGCGGCTTCATCCAGCGCATCGAGGCCACGACGGGCACATTCCAGCCGCGTCAGGGGGACGACATCGATGCGCTGGTCGATGGCACGGCCAACGTCGTGCTGCGGACGGGCAGGGCTGAGGAGCCGGACAACCTGCCGGCGTTCTGGCAGCGGCCGGGCGGCAGCAGCTCCCGCTTCGACCCGCGCTCGCGCGTCCGACTCGTGTTGAGCCAGCCGCCGGTCCGCTGGACGACGGAGAACCTCTCCTTCGCCTATCTCACGAGCGCACTCGTGCTCGGACACCGCGCGGCGGCGACCCTTCCCCTGGCGGGCATCTTCGGGCCACCGCCGCGCAGCGCCTGGGGACGCGAGGCGACGACCCTGCGCCGCTCGCTGATCGCGGTCCGGCCGGTGCTGGCTGACGACGCCAGCGCGGTGCTGATCCTCGACCGCGGCGGCCCGGCCGGGCTGGTTGCCGGCGTGCTCGGCGGCGTTGGTGCGGGCTTCCGCCTCTCGTCGGCCTTGCTGACCGAGACCGGCGACGAGATCGAGGGCCTGATCGAGCTCCGCCTCGACGAAGAGCCGGGTTCGGTCGCGCCGGGCGACGACACGCCGTTCCAGCTGTCCGACGTCGAGCGCGCGGTGACCGATGTCGCGGTCAGCGTGCTGCAGGCGCGCGGCGAGCCGGCTCGCGGGGAGCGGCTGCTGGGCGAGGTCCTGATCGGGCTGGACCGCCTCGGCCACCTGCGCCGGCTGGCCGCCACGAGCACCTTTGCCGAGTCGGAGGCCGAGGCCGAGCCGCTGGCCCTCGCGCCGCTGGTCACGCCGCCAGACGACGGCGAACCCGCCGCGCCCGCCGCGCCCGAGGAGCCCGAGGAAGCCGACGAGCCCGACGACGCCAGCCAGCCCGACGTTGCCGACCTCGATCCCGAAGCGCCAGAGCCTGCCGAGCCGCCCTCGTGGGCGCTCAGCCCGCGCTCGCCGCACGATCACGTTCGGCTGCTGATGGAGATCGTGATGGGCGAGCTGCGCCGGCCGGACAACGCTCGGCTGGTCGAGCTCGAGCCCGGCCGCTGGTGGCTGCGCGACAAGGCGGACATTGCCCAGGCTCGGCAGCCACTGTCCGATCGGCTCGAGTGGGCGATCTTCGGCCTGCTCTCGACCGCCGAGCAGATGACCGAGCAGCAGTTCTTCGAACGCATCGGCCGCATGTATCGCGGCCATGACACGCCGGACGAGGAGCTCGTCCGGGCCATCCTCGGCTCGTACCGCGATCCGGCCGCGCCCGCCGGCCGGCTGCGCACGCCGGACGAGCTCGGCGCCCGCCACCGCGAACACGGCGCGATCGTGGGCATGCTCGTCGAGTACGGCCATCGGCTGGGCCTCCGGGCGTGGGTCTCTGAGCACGAGCAGCGGCGCGCGTACCGCGAGGCCACCGTGGGCGCCCTGCTGAGCGAGGAGGAGCAGCGAGCCTACCTGCCGCTCGTCTCCGCCGGCGACGCGGCCATGCTCGAGAGCCTCGACTGCATGTGGTACCTGCGCGGCAAGGCCAACTTCGCCTTCGAGGTGGAGTGGACCGCGATGCTCGCCGAGCCGCTGCTGCTGCGCGGGCCGCGCATCCCGACTGACAGCCGGCTCGTGCGTTTCCTGGTCATCCCTGACGAGCGCGCCGAGCTCGTCCGGCTCAAGCTGAGCCGCTCGCCCGTCCTGCGTCGCGTCGTGGCCGAGGACAACTGGCACATCCTGAAGTGGAGCAACGTCCGGCGGCTTCATGCGGCCGAGGAGGCATCGCTCGACGCGCTCGGCCCGATGCTCGGCCTCGATCCAGAGGTCGAGCGCGAGCCGGAGCAGATGCAGATGTTCGAGTAGCGCATGGGAAGGGAAGGTCGAGTGCCAGATCTGCTCACCGCCAGTCCGGTCAACGAGCTTGCTGATCGCTTCTGGGAGTGGTTCCTCGAGCGCCAGCCGTTCTATGCCACGGTCTTTGGCGACGAGCGCTACGACGATCGGCTGGCTGATCCGTCGGCCGCGGCCCGTGCGGCCGAGCAGCGCGCGCTGCGCGGCTTCCTTGGCGAGGCGCAGGCGCTGACCGCTGCCGGCGGGCTCGGCCAGGAGGAACGGATAACGGCCGACATGCTGGCGGTGGTGGCGCGCATCCAGCTCAGCCTGCACGAGCATCGTGTCCACCACATCGACGCCGTCGACCAGCTCTACGGCCCGCAGTCGATGCCCGGCGAGCTCGGCCGCTACCAGCGCGTGGACACCCCGGAGCGGCTCGATCGGCTGATCGCGCGGCTGGCCGCCTACCCGGACCACATGGCCGCTCACCGGGCGAACATCGACGAGGGCGTGGCAGAGGGCAGGACCGCCGCCGGCGCGGTCCACGAGCGGGTGCTCGAGCAGACGCGGCGCATGGCCGCCACGCCCCTCGACCAGTCGGCCCTGCTGGTGATGCATCCCGAGCTCGACGGGGCCGCGCGCGGCCGGCTGCGCGACGCGGTCGAGCGCTACGTCCAGCCGGCGCTCGCCGAGCACGCGCGCTACATGGAGGCCTACGCCGAGCACGCCCGCGTCGACCCTGGCCTGTGGGCCATGCCCGGCGGCGACGAGCTGTACCGGACGCTGATCCTGTCCAACACGACGCTCGAGCTCGAGCCGCAGGACCTGCACGACTACGGCCTGGAGCAGCTCGGGCTGATCGAGCGCGAGCAGGCCGACATCGCTGCCGAGCTCGGCTTTGCAAGCGCGGCGGCCATGCGCGCCAACCTCGAGAGCGACCCAGGCAACGGCTTCAGCGAGCGGCACCAGATGGTCGAGCTCGCCCAGCGCCAGATCACGCGCGCGTCGGCCCTCGCGCCGCGGTACTTCGGCCGGCTGCCAAGAGCGCCGCTCGAGGTGCGCGCGGTCGAGGAGTTCCAGGAGGCCGAGGCGCCGCCGGCGTTCTACGCGCCACCCGCGCCGGACGGGTCGCGCGGCGGCATCTTCTTCATCAACACCTACCAGCCGGAGAGCCGGCCCGTTCATCGGATCGCGGCCGCCACCTTCCACGAGGCGGTGCCGGGACACCATTTCCAGATCGCGATCGAGAGCGAGCTCGAGGGCCTGCCGCGCTTCCGCACGCTGGGCAGCCGGCTGGCCGGCGCGGCATACCCGGAGGGCTGGGGCCTCTACGCGGAGCGCCTGGCGGACGAGATGGGCCTATATGACGGGCCGCGCGAGCGACTGGGCATGCTCGACGCCCAGGCCTGGCGGGCGGCTCGGCTGGTCGTGGACACCGGCATCCATGCCCTGCGCTGGACGCGCGACCAGTCGGTCGCGCTGCTGCGCCGGATCGGCCTCAGCCAGCTCGAGGCAGAGACGGAGACGGACCGCTACATCGCGTGGCCGGGCCAGGCGCTGGCCTACATGACCGGCATGCGCGAGATCATGGCCCTCCGCCGCGAGCTGGAGGCACGCGACGGAGCGCGCTTCGACCTGCGCGCGTTCCACGACGCGGTCCTGGGCCACGGCTCGCTGCCGCTGGCCACGCTGCGCCGCGAGCTGCCCGGCTGGGTCGCGCCGCACTAGGCTAGCGCCATGCCGCCCCTCGACCAGTGGCTGACTGACGCCGTCATCCGGGCGATCGTCTTTGCCGGCGCCCAGCTGCTCGTCCTGATCGTGGCGACGCTGCTCGCGCTGCGCTTCGCGTCGGTCACCGTCCACGCTGCGCTGGGCCGGCTGTTCGACCGCGAGGTGGCCGAGGGCGAGGCGCGCGAGGTCAGCAAGGCGGAGCTCCAGCGCCGTCGCCAGACGCTCGACGGGCTGATCGTGCGCGCGCTGCGCGTGATCATCGTCATCATCGCCTTCCTGATGGCGCTCCAGATCCTGCGCCTGGACATTGGCCCGGCGATCGCTGGCCTGGGCATCATCGGCCTTGCCTTGAGCCTGGGCGCGCAGCACCTGGTCCGTGACTACGTCGCGGGGGCCTTCGTGCTCATCGAGAACCAGTACGCCAAGGGCGACACCGTGCGCATCGCCGGCATCACCGGCGTCGTCGAGGACATCAGCCTGCGGCGCACCACGCTGCGCGACCTCGACGGCACGCTCCACTTCGTTCCCCACGGCCTGATCGAGTCGGCGAGCAACCAGACGCGCACCTGGGCACGGGTGAATATCGACCTGCCGTTCCCCTATGGGACCCCGCTCGAGCGCATCGAGCGGCTGATCGAGCAGGCCGGCAAGACGCTGGCCGAGGACCCGGCGTGGGCGGCGGTGATCTCCGAGGCGCCGCGGATGGCGAGCGTGGCACGCTTGGACAGCGGTGGCATGATCGTCAAGGTCCTGGGCGTCGTCCGCGCCAGTGACCAGTGGGCCGTGGCCGGTGAGATGCGCCGGCTCGTGCTAGAGGGCGCCGAGCGCGAGGGCGTGACCATCGGCTGGTTGCCGCTCGCCGGCCTGGGCAGTGGAGGGAGCCGTTGAGCGAGCACGGCGAGCGGCCGGAGATCGAGAACCTGATGGCCGAGACCCGGACGTTCCCGCCCGATCCCGACTTCGCCGCCCAGGCCAACGCCACCAGCGACCTATACGAGGAGGCCGAGCGCGACTACGTCGCCTTCTGGGAGCGCCTCGCGCGCGAGCGGCTCGACTGGCAGGCGCCGTTCGAGACGACGCTCGAATGGCAGCCGCCCTTCGCCAAGTGGTTCTTGGGCGGCAGGCTGAACCTGGCCTACAACTGCGTCGACCGCCATGTCGAGCGCGGCCTTGGCGACAAGGTCGCCTACCACTGGATTGGCGAGCCGGGCGACACGCGTACGATCACCTACGCTGACCTGCAGCGCGAGGTCTCGCAGGCCGCCAACGCCCTCAAGGAGCTCGGCGTCCAGACGGGCGACCGGGTGGCGATCTACATGCCCATGATCCCCGAGCTGCCGATCGCGATGCTGGCTTGCGCGCGCATCGGCGCCCCGCACACGGTCGTCTTTGGCGGCTTCAGCGCCGAGGCGCTGGCCGGCCGGGTCGTCGACTCACAGGCCAAGCTGATCATCACCGCTGACGGCGGCTGGCGCCGGGGACGGGCGGTCAACCTCAAGGCCGCCGCCGACGAGGCCTGCGCCATGACGGACACGGTCGAGCACGTGCTGGTCGTGCGCCGGCTGGGCGATGCCGCCGACCCGACGCCGCTGATGGAGCAGGGCCGGGACGTCTGGTGGCACGAGCTGGTCGATCGGCAGTCGGAGGAGTGCCCGCCGGTCTGGGTCGAGTCGGAGCACATGCTCTACCTGCTCTACACGTCGGGCACGACGGCCAAGCCAAAGGGCATCATGCACGCCACCGCCGGCTACCTGCTCGGCGCCTCGTTCACGCACGAGATGGTCTTCGACGTCAAGCCGGACGACGTCTACTGGTGCGCCGCTGACATCGGCTGGGTGACCGGCCATTCGTACATCGTCTACGGCCCGCTCGCCAATGCCACCACGTCAGTCATGTACGAGGGCGCGCCGGACACGCCGGCCTGGGATCGCTGGTGGCAGATCGTCGAGGAGTACAAGGTCTCGGTCCTCTACACCGCGCCGACCGCGATCCGCGCGTTCATGAAGCAGGGCGCCGAGTGGCCGCAGAAGCACGACCTCTCGTCCCTGCGCCTGCTCGGCAGCGTTGGTGAGCCGATCAACCCCGAGGCCTGGCTGTGGTATCAGCAGAACATCGGCGGCGCCCGCGCGCCGGTCGTCGACACCTGGTGGCAGACCGAGACGGGGATGATCATGATCACGCCGCTGCCGGGCGTCACGACGACCAAGCCGGGCTCGGCGACGTTCCCTTTCCCGGGCGTTGGCGTGGACGTGGTCGATGCAGATGGCAAGTCAGTGCCGCTGGGCGGTGGCGGCTACCTCGTCCTCACGCGGCCGTGGCCGGCGATGCTGCGCGGCATCTATGGCGACCCCGAGCGATACAAGGCGACCTACTGGTCGCGCTTCCCGGGCCTGTACTTCGCCGGCGACGGTGCCAAGCGCGACGCGGACGGCTACCTCTGGCTGCTCGGCCGCGTCGACGACGTGATGAACGTGTCCGGCCACCGCATCTCGACGATCGAGGTCGAGTCGGCGCTCGTCGACCACAAGGCCGTGGCTGAGGCGGCCGTGGTAGGGCGCAACGACCCGATCACCGGCCAGTCAATTTTTGCCTTCGTCATCCTGCGCCAGGGCTTCGAGGCGTCCGATGAGCTGGGGGTCGAATTGCGCGAGCACGTCGCGCGCGTGATCGGCGCGATCGCCAAGCCCAGGTACCTGCTCTTCACGCCGGACCTGCCCAAGACGCGCTCGGGCAAGATCATGCGCCGCCTGCTCCGCGACGTCGCCGAGGGCCGCGACCTCGGCGACACCACCACCCTCGCCGACGCGGCCGTCGTCGACGAGATCAAGACCCGGGCCGCCGGCGGCGCCGAGGACTGATGGGTGCCGGCCGGCGTCAGGCCAGCCGCAGGACGAGCGACGCCACGCGGGCGAGCGACTGCTCGGTGGCCTCCGGGGTGAGCGCCACGTCGTCGAGCCACAGCGACAGGGCCCGCTGCCCGTGGCGCACGTACAGGGTGGTGGGCGCGCCGCCGTCGAGGCGGACCACGTAGGCCTCGTCGCCCACGCCGGCGAGCTCGGCCACCGCGGCGCCGCCCGGGTCGGTAGCGGGCGGGCGCCCGGCGTCGAAGGCCCGGAGGTCGAGGAACGCCCCCTGCAGCGTGGCGCCGGCGTCGGTCGCGGCGAGGTCGGGACCCTCGCCCGCCGGGCTCGGTCCCTGGAGCTCCCACGTGCAGTGCGACCCGTTGCCCGAGGCGCCGACGGCGGGGGTGCCGACCAGGTCGCCCACCAGCCGCTGGGGCAGGACGGTGCAGAGCGC